>CAYMGZ010000001.1:0-1489 GCA_964390095.1 uncultured Lachnospiraceae bacterium
GGATATGCGGTACTATTTATAGAAAGGAGAAATCTATGAGTTTTACATTTATCAGGGAAGTCATGTCCCCGGAAGAACTAAAAAAGCGTCTTCCGCTCTCGGAGTACGCCGTAAAAACAAAAAAAGAGCGGGATGAACAAATCCGCAAAGTATTTACCGGGGAATCGGACAAATTCCTTGTCATCATCGGCCCATGCTCCGCGGACAACGAAGATGCCGTGCTCGACTACATGCACCGCCTGACAAGGGTTGCCGACAAAGTATCCGGAAAGCTCCTCATCATCCCAAGGATATACACCAACAAGCCGCGCACGACGGGCGAGGGCTACAAAGGCATCGTCTCCCAGCCGGACCCGGAAAAAAAGCCCGACTTCCAGGAAGGGCTTTTGGCCATGCGCCGCATGCACCTGCGCACGATCGATGAAACCGGGCTGACTGCTGCCGACGAAATGCTCTACCCGGAAAACTGGCCTTACGTGGAAGATATCCTCTCCTACGTCGCCGTTGGCGCGCGCTCCGTTGAGGACCAGCAGCACCGGCTCACCATCAGCGGCATGGACATCCCCGCCGGGATGAAAAACCCGACCAGCGGCGCACTGTCCGTCATGATGAACTCCGTCATCGCCGCACAGAAAAGCCATACCTTCCTCTACCGCAAATACGAAGTCCGGACAACAGGCAACCCGCTCGCACACACCATCCTGCGCGGCGCGACCAACAAACATAACCAAAACATCGCCAACTACCATTATGAGGACTTGATGCGGGTGCTTGAAATGTATGCGGAACATCCTGACCTGAAAAACCCGGCGTGCATCGTTGATGCGAACCATTCCAATTCCAACAAACAGTACGCCGAACAGCCCCGCATCGTAAAGGAAGTCCTGCATAGCCGCCGCATGAACCCGGACCTGCACCGGCTCGTCAAAGGTGTCATGGTAGAAAGTTACCTCGAACCCGGCTGCCAGAAAGTGGGCGGGCATATTTACGGCAAATCAATCACCGACCCTTGCCTTGGTTGGGACATGACGGAAAAACTCCTGCTTGACATGGCGGAAATCCTCTAACCCACCTAAAACAGCGTTGCCACTGCCCGCTGCAAAAACCAGGTCCCGACCCAGACCTCTGCTGCACTCTCCGCGAAACATGCCGCCATCAGCGCGGCAATACGTTTCCCGGACAGGTGCAGCAGTGCCAGTTTATGCAGGCTGAGCACATTGTCGGCATCATATGGGAGCGTATTCCGCTCCTTCCACACATTCCATGCCAGATAAAAACAAAAAAACCAGAGCGGCACCGCAACAAGTACCTGCGGGAAATAATAAGAAAACACAAGCCACGCGCCCTTTATACCGTACTGCGGGAGGATGCCAGCAACTAGGTAGCCAAGCAAAAAACCCTGACGCAAAATCAAAAACGCCGTGTACGGAAGGTTCAGCCACGTCAGCGCGACCAGGAAATATAAAAAAAGATGTTTCAGTTTTTCCCA
>CAYMGZ010000001.1:1502-15891 GCA_964390095.1 uncultured Lachnospiraceae bacterium
GCAATCTGTTTCAAATATGCCCCGTCCACCCATGCCGTTTCACTCCCCGCCACCGCCGTGGCTAATTTCAGGCACAAGAATCCAAACAATATTCCCAAAAGAAAAAGAACCGCGATCACCGTCACCAGTTCCTTTTCCTTTAATTGCAAGCCCCTTTTTGCCATGTGCGCGCCCCCGTTCCCAATGCAATCCCAAGCATTGCCATTTTCAGGCAGGAAAACACAAGGCTTTCCCTGTCCAAAAGCATTGTATGAAACAGGGGCTTTATCTATGACAAGTTTTACCGCCCTTTTTTCGTATTATAGGCAAGCAGCGCCGCAATCGTTTTCGCGTCCTGGATCTTGCCTTCCATGATCATGTCGATCAGTTCCGGGAGCGGATGTACCTCGACATTCAAAAACTCATCCGGGTCAAGGTGCTGCTTCGCCGGGGTCAGGTCCTCCGTGTAATAAATACCGATCAGCTCATTACAGAATGCAACGGTGGTATAAAGGTCAAACAAATGCCCGACCTTCCCCGCCTTATACCCTGTCTCCTCCTCTAATTCCCGCACGGCTGCCGTCTGGCGGTCCTCCCCCGGGTTTAACGCGCCCGCCGGGATTTCCAACGTATAGCGCTCCGGCGCGTTGCGGTACTGGCGCACCATGATCACATCCCCGTTCTCCTTCACCGGGACAATCGCCGCCGCGCCCTTGTGCTCAATGAAATCCCAGATTTCCGTGTTGCCGTCCGGCAACTGCATCGTATCGCTGTAAAACTTCACGATTTTTCCTTCAAATTCCAGCTTCCGGTCAATTCTTTTATGGTCTGCCATGGCAAATGATCCTCCTATTTTTTTACATCTTATAGCAAAAGTCTCCCATCTCTTAAGTAGTGTGGACACATCACTTTCGCAGTCCTCTTTACTTTTTCTTTTCCATGCTTTCCGCTTTCTCGTAGCATGCGTCCGCTGCCTTCATCACGGCACTACGCAGCCCGTATTCCTCAAGGGCAGCCACGCCCGCGATTGTCGTGCCGCCCGGCGAGCAGACCGCGTCCTTTAATTTCCCCGGATGCTCCCCCGAATCAAGCAGCATTTTCGCCGAGCCGAGCACCGTCTGCCCGACAAGGCGGTATGCCATATCACGCGGAATCCCATATTTCACCACCCCGTCCGCAAGCGCCTCCATAAACATGTAGACGAACGCCGGGGAACTGCCGTTTGCGCAAATTGCGGCATTCATAAGCCTCTCCGGGATTTCCTCAATCTTGCCAACGCTTAAAAACAGCTTGCGCACAACCTCCTTTTCCACCTCCGTGACCTCGTCGGAATAGCTGATGCAGGTCATGCCCTCGCCAAGCATGGCCGGTGTATTGGGCATTGCGCGCACAATCTTTCCTGCACCCGTCTGCCGCTTTAACTCCTCCACGGTAACACCCGCCATCACGGAAACAATAATCTTCTCCTTCGCCATCGCAAGCTTGATATCCGGGTACACCTCCATTGCATACTGCGGCTTCACCGCAAGCACAATGATATCCGACTGCATCACCATCTCAAGCATGCGCGGCGCATAAGGCACACCAAGCTCTGCGGAAAGCGCCTCCTCGTGTTCCCTGTGCTTTGTCTGGAACGTGACATTTTCTGCCCCGAACGCCGCCACGGCACCTTTTAAGAGCGGATAACCCATATTCCCCGCCCCGACCAACGATATTTTCACATATTCCTCCTTATCCCCGGCAAAATCCCGGACAAAAAATAAATCCTGCCCCCCTGCCCCGCCATATGTTTTTTCCAACCGGAACCATCCACCGATTATTGTAATACAGGCTTGCCGGAATTTCAAGTAAAATCCAATCCTGAATGCCGATTGGCACGCGGCATGCGGCCAAAGAAAAAAGATTTGAATTTGGCGAAACATAAATTTGGGATTTTTCCTTATGTCAGGAATAAGTTCCCGAACATGACACACTGTCGTCATGTTCCATATGCTAAAATGAGCCATAGAAAATCACGTTCGACCGGTTCAATTTCAGACCGGCGGGCAAAGCATTTTCGAATTTAAAAAGCACAGGAGGGATTTTTACATGACATTTGATTTCAAAAAAGAATACAAAGAGTTTTATATGCCGCCCAAAAAACCGGGCATCCTTACCGTACCGGCAATGAATTACCTCGCCGTTTCCGGCACGGGCGACCCAAACGAGGAGGACGGGGAATACAAAGCATCCATCCGCCTGCTCTATGGCATTGCTTTCACGCTGAAAATGAGCTACAAAAGCGGCCATAAGATCAAAGGCTATTTTGAATATGTCGTACCGCCGCTGGAAGGTTTTTGGTGGCAGGACGGGGTGGACGGCATCGACTACACGCACAAGGAGGATTTCCATTTTATCTCCCTGATCCGCCTGCCGGATTTTGTGACCAGGGATGAGTTTGAATGGGCGGTCTTGGAGGCAGGCCGCAAAAAGGATACCGATTTCTCAAAGGTCGAATTCCTTACATACGACGAGGGCGAATGCGTGCAGTGCATGCACATCGGTCCCTACGACAACGAACCGGCAACCATCGCCGCCATGCACGAATACGCCAAACAGCAAGGTTATGAAACGGATTTTGGCGCTGCCCGCCACCACCACGAAATCTATCTTTCCGACCCCAGGAAATGTGAGCCAAGCCGACTAAAAACGGTCATCCGGCATCCGGTCAAAAAAATTGCCGGGGCGGCGGACAAAAACCAGGTCCTCATTGATTCCCGGTGCGGGCTGCACTGCACCGGATGCGAGTACAAGGAAAGCTGCGGCTGCGGCGGCTGTATCGAGACGATGGGGCACCCGTTCCACGGGGAATGCCCGGTTGCCGCCTGCTGCCAGAAAAAAGGCATCACGCATTGCGGGCAGTGCCCGGACATCCCATGCAAGCTCCTGACAGAATATTCCTGCGACCCGGAACACGGCGACACGCCAAAGGGGGCAAGGATCGAACAATGTAAGAAGTGGGCGGCAATGAATATTTAATCTTTCCGCGGCAACCCGTGTCCGCCTGGCGGACAAAACCCAGGCGGACACGGCAGGTTCCAGATTTATATCATCAAAACAAGCCCGGTGCCGTTCAGACCTTTAACTCAGTTAGTTACTATTATATTATTAGAACAAACGTAACAACTGTACAAGCTCATATTGATTCGTAGCATTAGAAGCTGTCAGATATCCGAATTTTGTGGACATGAAAACTCGGAGAGTTCCTGAACCAGTTTATCCTCTCCGAGCTTTGGAAGTTCCGACTCCCTCTTTACAAACCTTGCAGATACAGGAACACGGATTGGGCGGTCATTGACGGACACTTCAATTGCATCCGCAAACATTTCGACCTGTTTTTCCCGGAAATAACAAAGTTTTTTGTGATACTAGAAACTGCCACAAGAAGCACCTCCCTTGCCGTTTTCCTGCTTTTCCAGCCCTGGCAGCTTTCATTTTGAATCCGATTTTTTCTGGTACACCCTCACATAATCCACCGCCATTTCATATGGCATCTCCTCCTCGTGGACCTCGCCGCCAAGCCCCCCGCCGACCGCGATATTTAAAATCAGGTAAAACGGCTGGTCAAACGGCCACGCGTGCTCGGTCTGATCCTCCTCATCGTCCGTCCGCCGGTAGATGCAGGCACTCTCCCCGTCCACGAAAAACTCGATTGCCCCGTCCGTCCACTCCATCCCGTAGGTATGGAATTCGGAACAGACATTTTCGTATTCGCGGATGGTCGTGTACTGTTTTGTATCCTTCCTCGTGTGGTTGTGGCGCTCGGAATGCAGGGAAAACCAGATGCTGTCCTCCCTGCGCCCGATATGTTCCATAATGTCGATCTCACCGCAGTGCGGCCAAGGATTCCCGTGCTTTGACGAGTCCGGCATCATCCAGATGGCAGGCCAGGAACCGTGCCCCTTCGGGAGCTTTGCCCGGATTTCAAAATAGCCGTACTGCCACGAGTGTTTCCCCGCCGTCGTGATGCGCCCGGAAGTATAATCCCGTATGCCGTATTTCTCCTTGCGCGCGGTGATGAAAAGTTTCCCGTCCCGCACATGGACATTCCCCAGCGAATCCGTGTATGCCTGCTGTTCATTGTTCGCCCAGCGCTCGCCCACCTCCAAACTCCAGTCCTGCGCACAAAGGCTTCCCTCATAATCAAAATTTTCTTCCCAGACAAGCGTATAGCCATCCTTTAACCTATTCTCCCCCATGCCAAAATTCCTCCTGTCACTCTTTTCCGGAAAGCTCCCCGATTTCCCCTCCTCCGGCATCCTGCTATTTTTCATGCAGTACGGTCAAAATGCTGTGTGCTTTCACGACAAAGGAAATCCCTTCCCCGCCCTCGCGAAGCGACAGCCAGATATCCTCCCCCGTGCGGTTCATCAGCACGGTGACCCTGCCACCGTCCGGGTTTTCGAATGCGACTGCCTCCACTTTGTCCGTAAACCTTGTGGTCGCAAGCCGCACCGCACCGCGGCGGATGTAGCGCGAAAAATGCCCGATGTAATAATATGAGAGCCGCTTTTCCATCGTCCCTTTTGTCGTGTCGCACATGACCGGGGCGGCGCAGTAATTTTTCACATGGTTTGGCCCGCCGAGCTCGTCAAGCAAGAGGTTCCAGTCCAGATACCCGTTTGTCCCGGCAAGCAGGTTGCCGAGGATATCGTGCGCGTACATCTCCGCTTTCGTCACCTCGCTGCTGTCCGCAAAACGGCTGTACTCAACGCACCCCTCGGTAAAAAGGAGTTCTTTGTCCGGATATTTTTCCCGCACGAGCGAAACCGCTTCAAAATGGTCGCCGCTGTACCAGTGGAAGGCCACACCCGCCGTGTATTTTGCCGCTTTTTCGTCGGACAGAACGCCGTTTGCGCGCTCAAACAGGATTTCTTTGTTATGGTCCCATACAAAGATCTTGACATCCGAAAGCCCTTCGCGCGCAAGCGTCGGTCCTAAATAGTCGCGGACAAAGACCATCTCCTCCTCCGCCTCGTAAATGCAGGAATCCCAAGTCTGCACCGCCATCGGTTCGTTCTGCACGGTAACCATCGAAACCGGCACGCCCGCCTTTTTGTATTCTTTCAAGAAGCGCGCGATATACTCCGCCCAGCGCGCGCGGTATTCTTCTTTTAATTTCCCGCCGTGGTTCATCTCGCCGTTTGTCTTCATATAGGCCGGCGGGCTCCACGGGGAAGCGAGGAGCTCGATCTCCTCCCCCGCCGCGTCCTTCGCGCGCATGATCATTGGCAGGATGTATTTTTGGTCGCGCCCGATATCGAATTTTTCAAGCGAGGCATCCGCCTCATCCTCGTCGTAAGCATAATTGCCGAGCGCGAAATCGCAGCTGTTGATATGCGTGCGCCCAAGGTTGTAGCGCAGGCCTTCCTGCCCGAAATATGCCTGGATGATTTCTTCCTGCACATCCCCCGGCAGTTTTGTCAGGTTGTAGCCCGATGATTCGGTAAATGCCCCGCCGAAACCGCGGATCTTCTGGTAACGGCAGTCCGGATAAACATTGATGACGCGCATCATCTCCACGCGGTTCTCAAAATCCCCCCGCTCCTGCCAGAAATTCTTTTTTCCGTAATCTGTTTCAATAACCTTCCAAGCCATATGTTTTCCACCTCCGATTTTTAACCTTTCATCCGGGCAGTCCTTTGCGGACCGCGCCCCTCATACGCCTTCCACCAAAACCTCATGCCGCCGCCCGGGATCAAGGCATTCCAGTTCCGCCCTTGGGATGCGGTTTCCTGCAAAGGTCTTCCCGTTTATGCAAACGGTCATTTCCCCGGCGGCCTCTCTGCTTTTTACGTAAGTGACACAAAGTTTCCTACCGGCAAACACAAATTCCGCACTCGCACGCCCGTCCGCATCAAACTGCTCCTCCATAAGTTTCGGAGCAAAGACCAAGTCGCCAAAATGCCCCCGTATCCCAAACATTTCGGTGAGCACCGTCATCAGGTACCAGCTCGCCGCACCCGTCAGGTAGTGGTACATCCCCCTGCCGCGGTCGTTGAAATATTCCGGGATGCCCGGATAAATTTTGCTCTTCTCAAAATCCGCCGCCTGCCGGTACAAAGAGATTAACGCCTTGTAGCCCGCCTGCGCGAAACCGCGCCGGTAAAGCGCGTTCCCGTACATGACCGCCATGTGGGAGAACACCGCCCCGTTTTCCTTGTGCCCGTAGGCAAAGCCAAACATGCGCCCCAGATCGTCCTTCACCTCGCCAAAATCCGTATTCAGGCAATAGCCGCCTGCGTTTTCCCGGTAAAGGAGCGCGTCCGCCGAGCGGATAATCTCCCCGGTCTGTTCCGGTGTCGCAACGCCGGATTCGACCGCGAAAACCTGGCTGGTCAGCATCATGCGGATTCCGCCTGGGGTTGTGCCGCCCATGCCACTGGCATCCTGCCCCTCATCCGTCTTCCCCCCGGAAGACGCGGCAGCCTGCGGTTCCATGTTCCTTTCCACCCTTCTTCCGTGGTTATCGTAATATCCGTTAAAGAAACCGTACTCCCCGGCAAGCCACTCCTCCTCCCGCAGGGTTTCCTTCCACCATTCTTCCATGCCGCCAAGGATGCCACATAGCTCCTTTAACGGAAATTTTACCTTCCTGCCCGAACAATCATGTGCCAAGGCACGCCCATATTTTGCAAGGATGGCCTGCTTTTTCCCGATATCCTTATAAGATTCTTTCTCCGCACACAGGAGCACCAAAAGTTCTTCCGCCAATTCCACTTCGTTGGTTCCCCGCGTAAGCAGCGCCGCAAGAAGTTCGCGCAGGCGTGTGAGGTTCCCCGCGTAGGCAAAGGTGAACGCGGCACTTTCCCCGCGCTCTGCCGCCATGTCAAGCGCATCGTTCCAGTCCGCCCCGCGCAGCCGGATGCGGTTGTGTTCCCCGACATCATAAAATGCCGTCAAGTTCTGCACAAGGATATGCTCTAACACCGTGCCTTCCGTGAAGGATCCGTCCGTGTTTCTCTGCCGCGTGCCGTAGGATTCCCCCCACTGTCCATCCTTACCTTCCCCGCGCATAATCTGACCATCCTTAAAATACCCTGCCCCCTGTAACAAAAAGCCAAGATCCCCGGTCTGGTGGATGTAAAACGCCGTCGTGTGCAATGGCCAGAAGCCATGGTCCATCCACACGCGCGCAATGTTGTTGCGGTCGGCGATAAACTGGGCCGCACCCTCCTTCCCGCCCCCGATGATTGTGGCATTGGTGCCGTCCATGCGCACGCCGCCAAAATTCCCAAGCAGCATCTCCCGGACCCCCGCCGGGTTCATCAGAAGCAGCGCCAGACAGTCCTGCCAGAGATCCCTCCAGCCCCTGCCCCCCCTGCCGTAATCATGGTGCGGCAGGAAAGAACAGCCGTAGATCCTGCGCAGGACCGGCTGGAAGGCAACCCACCGCATGTACTGGTCAAAATTTTTATCCCCTGTGAAAAAACGGATATTAACCTGTTCCTGCCACGCTTTTTTTGTCCGCTCAAACGACGCGAGCCAACCGGCTTCCTTCCAGCCAGAAAGCAGATCCCCCACACGCCCTGTCTCCGCGTCCGCACTGATCCCCGCACAGAGGATGAAACGTTTGCCCTCCCCCGGCATAAGCGTACATTCCGCAAATACCAGCATGCCGCAGGTCTCATAGCCGGAAAGCGTATCCCCGGCAGCAAAAAGTTCCGTAAGTTCCCCAAACACCGCGCCAGGCTGCAAAAAGCTCCCGCCCTCCCCGACCACATCCTCCGTGCGCGGCACCATCCCGTCAGGGGCCTTCCCATCCCCGTCCACACCGTATACATAGTAAGTCATCCCGTTCTTTTTATGGCCGCGCTCGTCAAAGGTGAGCGTCGGGGTGATTTTCACGCCATAGCGCGTCACAAAACTGCGGTGCAGAAGCGATGTCACATGCCGGTGGTCGCGGATGTTGTCCGCCGAGCGCGCGTACATCGGGAAAACGGCGGCCGGCACAAACGAAACCGGGACATCCCCCGTGTTTTTGACCGTTATGATGCTGACCTCCGCCTCCGGCAGTTCCCCCGGCACAAAGGTAGTCACTTCGGAGGCAAGCGGATAGCCCTTTGCCTCCCGTTTCAGTGTATGCCACATAAAGCCTGCCAAAAGTTGTGTTTCCTCGGCATCCTCCGTTCCCCGTGCCGCCTCGGCCTTGGCGGAAACCCCTGTTGCCGACCAGGCATCCCCCTTTCCGAAACGGCACCAGAAATTTCTGGTGCTGCGGTTGTTATGTAAATTTTCGGCGCTGACCGGCTCATATAAAAAAGTGTTTTGGTCTTTTTTCGCGTCCCCGCCAAGAAGCGGCGTAAGGCAGGAGCGGATCCCATCTTCCCCCGCAACCGGAAAATACAGGTAACTGTAATTTTGCGGGTTTTTCAGGCAAAAACTTCCGTCCCCATCCATAAATTCTATTTTCCCCATCCGTTGCTCCCTTCTTTTTCATGCGCGCAGGCCCTGCATGCGGGCATCCGCCATGGACACCTCCCCCACGCCTTCCCCATCCGTGCGCGGGCAGCAGGAATCCCGCACCACGACGGAAGTGGCAAGCTTTAGGTTCTTCCCCTCCGGCTCACCCTCCCCGCGCATCAGGCGGAAGAGCTCGATGGCCCCCTTCGTTCCCTGCTCCTCGACAGGGCTTTGCACCGTGGTCAGCGCCGGGACAAAATACTGCGCGAGGTTGATATTGTCAAACCCTGCCACGCTGACTTGCTTTGGCACAAGGATCCCGAATTCCGCAAGCGCCCGCATACAGCCGCCCGCCATCTCGTCGTTGGCGCAGAAAAACGCGTCCGGGAGCTGCCTGCCCTGCCATAAAAACCTGCGCACTTCCTCATAGGCACGGATTTCTTCAAACTGCGCATACAATATAAAGCCTGTCTCAACCAAAAGGCCGCTTCGTTCCATCGTTTCCCGGTAAGCGCAGAAACGCTCATGGTCATCCCGGCATTCCACCCCATGGATATAGCCGATGCGCCGATGCCCTTGCCGGATCAAATATTCCATTATAAGTTCCGTTCCCATATAATTGTCAATGGTAACACTGGAAATCTTTTCCCCACGGCACTCCCTTTCCAAAAAAACCATCGGAAGCCCGGTGCGCTCAATCCGTTTGATGTGCTCGCTCTCAAGGCTCTCATTCATGATGATTGCCCCCTCCACCCCGGAGGACACAATCATGCCGTAGATTTCCTCGCTTGTATTCTCGTTGCTGACATAGATGTTTAACATAAAGCCCGCCATCTTACACTGCAGGTGGATTGCCTGTATCAGCACGCGGTAATAATCCCCCTGGATACTGGAAAGGAACAGCCCGACGGTGTTCTTCTTGTTTGACTTCAATGAGCGCGCATTAAAGTTTGGCACATAATTCATATCCTCCACAACGGCCAAAACCCTTTTCTTTGTTTCTTCACTCACATTGCCCACATTGTTGATCACATTGGAAACCGTGGAGATTGCCACCCCGGCCTCCCTCGCCACATCCTTGATCGTTACCATATTACTTGCTCCTTTTTCCTTGTGGTGTACCTTTTTTACACCAAAACTTCTTTTATTGCCAACGCTGCCAGCTTTCTGGCCCGGGGATCATTATACAACATATTTCCTTCCAATTCCAGTACGGTTTTTTCCTTTTTCAGCCAGGGTTTCAGGAAAGCCAGACCTCCATGTGCTTGACCTTCCCGCCGCGCAATGCCATCGCCTGCCCCTTACCCAAAACCATGCCGGAAAGCTCCTCCCTGCCGCCGTCCACATAATGCAGCATAACCTGTGTAACCTTTGCCGCATCCTGGCCGTAAGTTGCCTTGCGCTGCCCGTTATGGTAAGTTACTTTACAGCTTGAAAAAAGCGTAAAGGAAGCGTCGCCGTTTTCATCGAAAATCCAGTCCGCAAGCAGCGGGGCAAGACGGAAGGTAAGCTGCCCATCCTCCATGGAAAAACCGCCTTCCCCAAGGAACATCCGGATCCAGATGGAGAGCATCTCGGTCGTTGAACCGCTCAGCCTTGCCACAAAACCCCTGCCGTGCACCTTTTCATCCGGATTCGCGCTCGAGGCGAGGAAAGAAGAATTTTCCAGCGTGCTCCGGCCATAGAGCTCCGGCGGCAAAAACGGGATCAGGGCATCGCGCATTGCCGTGTAGAATTCCTCCACAAGCCCTGCGCGCAAAAGCCCGAGCAGATATTTATATTCCATATGTAGGAAAACGCTCTCCCGCTCCAGCCATCCCGGCGTAAACGCGCGTACACGCCCATGCTCCATGGAAAGACTCTCAATCGAACCGGAAGTTTTGTACATTTTCAGTTCGCCATCATACATATCACTCTCTTTGATGTTTTTGCACATCTGCTGCTTTTCCGCCTCATATCCGTCAAGGCAGGACAACATCCGGGCAGGACCCTCCAGGAATGGCACAACGGCATGGCAGACAAAACGCTTTGCCTGCACACCCGGCAACCCGTAAGGGGTGAGCTGCGGGCTGCCGCTTTTATCCTTCCTTTCTTCGTACTCCACAACCTCGTAGGTAAAATAAGTTGGCATCACGCCATTTCCAATCCGTAACGCCTTTTCGATGCCGCGCAGTACCACCTTGTGGCAATCCCTCACCACGCCGCAGATACGCTCCGCCGTCACCGGGACAACCTCACCCGGCATCCCGGCATAGACCACCGCCCGGTAGGATTCCCGCAGGCTTGCCGCCGCCTCCCAATTTTCCAGTTCCGTGCGGTGGCTGCGTTCACGGAACAGACGCTCGATGCTCTCAAGCAGGGATGCAATCTGGAACGGGAGGTCGATCTTGCCGGAAATGCTGCCGTCCGCATAGCTTCCCTCAAGGAAGGACAACAGGCGGTTTAACTCCAGTGTTTCCGCCATACTGCTGCCAAACAGCCCCGGCAGCCCGTTCATCGCGTCGTTCCAGCCTGGTTTCCCGCCCTCCATCTCAATGCCCATGCCCTCCTGGTCAAGGAGCAGGAACTTATTCCACGCCAGCGTCAGCATTTTCCCAAGCAGTGTCGTTGTGATGAAAGCACCTCTCTCATCCCTCACCCAGTTTGTTCCGCCCGCCACAAAACCCTCTTTCTTCTCCTTTTCGGCATTGTGGAAAAGCGAACCGTACTGGCGCACCCTGCCCTTGCTTAGCACATAGGTTTCCCGCCTTGGCCGCACCTGCCCGGCACTGTCATAAAAACGGTAATCGCACCTGCCGGTTAAAAGCTCCTTTTTCTTATCCGGGAAAATAAGCAGGTAATTTTCCACCAGGTCCATCAGGTAATCCCAATGGTCGCTCCAATAACCCTCGCCAAAACCAGCTTCCAGTTGCTCGGTGGAAAGCTCCAAAAGCTTCGCCACCAACGCTTCCTGCGAAAACGTTTTCTGCCCGTGCACTTTGTTCATCCCCATGCCGTGCTCCGCCATCACCGTGCAGATCTGTCCCGGCGTGAATTTCCCCGAAAGAAGTTTTATGAGCGGTTCCTTCTCCCCGCAGACCCACTCCTCCACAAGCCCCTTCGCGCGCGCCGCGTTCTTTTCCTCCACAAGGAAGGTACACGGGCGGATCTCAAGCGGGTTGTAGCCGTCCGCCTGGATAAAGCAAAAAAAGCTGTAGATATTGAAATCGCCGATTTCCGGGTGGAAAAATACGTCGCTGCGGCGGTTCTGGCAGACATCGCGGAAATTGCCGTTGCCCTGCGAGTAATATTCGCCGGAGATCGAGAAGAAATTGTAGTCCCGCTCCGGGTCGCCGTGCTTGCGGCTGAACAGGTGCACAATGTTTTTCTTGCCCTCCCCCGCAAACAGGTACGGGTAGCCGCCGCGCAGGAAATTATCAAGATAGCACTGCTCCATGTACTGGTCAAAAACCGGGTCCGCCGTTTTGGTCGCGACATCCTTCACCAGCGCGTCAATGATGCCCGCGGCTTCCGCCTCCTTACTTCCGGCATAGTCTTTTGCCGTAAAACGTTTTGTGGCTTCATTGAGCTGTCCCACGGTTCCTGCATAGCCGATGTAGGAAGTGAAAGAGAACGCCTCCCCGTCCGCCAGTTCCTTTTCAAACGGGGTAAAACCGCACGGTATTTTATTGGCGAAGCATTGTTCCCGTGAGCGCACGCCGCAAAGCCCCTCCTCCAGAAATACGACCGGGGTGGCAAGCGAACTCTCATAATCAAAAACCACTTCGGCATCGTAGAGAACCGGAAGAAGTTCCCCGCCCGCCGCCGTACAGTAAAAATAACCGCCCCAGATTTCCGACACTTCCGCCGAATCGTCACTGGAGGCGCGCATTTTGTAATATGGCGCATGATTTTTAATGTTTTCGATATCCGTCCAGCTTTTAAAGAGATTTGACATTTCCTTAAACTGCCCGTTCTGTATCCCATACGGGATGATTTTTGGCAGTCCGTCGATCCCTTCAAGCCTACAGGTTTTCCCGGAGACATTTTCAATCGCTACGCGCCGCACTAACGCCCCGATCTCCTCGGTCGGAAGGACAAAGTAAGAGACCGTGACCTTCAGCCCGCGTTCCTCCTCCATGACAGAGAAGCTGTTTTTCTTCACGCACATCGTACGTTTTGCCGTTTTCGAATATCCGCAGAAAGGTTCAAAATATTCCCCATCCTTCTTCAAAAAGGTGCGGAAGCCCTTGGTTGGCGTATTTTCATAGGCAGTGTTTGCAGGGTTGAATTCCATGATGGCATTTCCCTTATGATGGATGCCAAAACTGTTGACCCCCTGCCCCCGGTTCGTGTAAAATACCCAGAGCGGAATCCCGCTGATTCCGGCCACCCCCGGCAGGAAACTTGAAAATGCCGGGAGCTTATCATAGTCTTTAAAGTAAAAGCTGTCTCCTTCCAACTGATACTGGCTCATTGCTGTAATCGCCCCTTTCTTGATTTCTAGTTTTTATTTTTTTAAAGTTCCGCATGTGCCCTCCCGGTACCAAAAGACCGGGGGAAAGGAATTTTACTGTTTTTTTAGTTCCGTGATTTCCGGGCTCTGGTATACCCTGACGTAGTCGATGACAAATTGCTGCGGGAATATGGTGTCGTACACGCCGCGCGCGCCGCCCCAGTCCCCGCCGATTGCCAGATTGATCAGTAAGTGCATCCGCCTGTCAAACGGCCACTCGCCCAAAG
Source organism: uncultured Lachnospiraceae bacterium (assembly GCA_964390095.1). GTDB lineage: Bacteria > Bacillota > Clostridia > Lachnospirales > Lachnospiraceae > RGIG4057. The sequence goes on from CAYMGZ010000001.1 coordinate 14,646, forward strand.
TCGGCTGGCTTTTGTATTTGGTCGGCTCAAAGGTAAAGTACTCTTCACCGTCCATCGACATGATGATTTTATCCGGCAGCCATTCCAGCGTGTAGACATGGAATTCCTCGCTTACGCCGCTGACGCGCCTGGTTGCCGATTTCTGCGTGCCGATGGAGTGGTTATAGGATTTCGTGTGCACGGTGGCATGGATCAGATCCTGGTCATAACCGACATGCTCCATGATGTCGATCTCCCCGGAAGCCGGCCAGTCCCCGTATGCCCAGTCGGTCGGCAGCATCCAGATGGCAGGCCAGGTCCCCCTGCCCGCCGGAAGCTTCGCACAGATTTCAAATTTCCCGTACAGCCAGTCACCCTTGCCGCGCGAGACAAGCCTTGTCGAGGTGTAATCCATCCCGCCAAGTTCTTCTTTCCTCGCCTCAATCGTCATCACCCCGTCCGCGACCGTTACATTCCCGCCTTCCGTGTAATTTTGCAGCTCATGGTTGCCCCAGCCGGAACCGCCCACATCATAGCCCCATTTTTCCTCATCCGGCGCGCCTTCGTAATCAAACTCATCCGACCAGACCAGCTCGTAATGCAGGGCATCGTAATCGTACTCAAACCCCTTCGCCTTGATGCTTTCCGGGTCAACGGTCGGCACGGCATCCGGATCCACATAGGCATCCGAAACCTTATTTCCCGTGCGCCATTTCCCTGAATCCGTCGGCGCGGCCGTCGGGGTCTGGGAAGGGCTGGCCTCCTCCCCCGGTGTAACGGCCTGCGTGGGGGAAAGCAACGGCACACCCGTTCCCCCTTCCTTCCCGCAGCCCGCAAGGCAAAGCATGACCGCCGCAGGAAGAAACCATTTTTTCAACGAAACCTTCATTTCCCTTCTCTTAATCTTCATTCGACAAAATCCCTCCAACATCGGCGCGGGGGAAACCCCCACAGCATCCTTTCGGCTTTCCCATAACCATTATATAACCAAACCCCGCACAAAGCAATAACCATCGCATCCACCCAATGAAAGGGGTCACTCCCACCCCCGGTGGCAAACCCACCGCCCCTTTCATATTATTCACCAGTAATCCCCGTATTTTCAATCCCCTGGATAAACCGCCTCTGCACGAACGCGTACAGCACCAGAAGCGGCGCGATGGAGATAAAGGTCGCTGCCATCTTGTACGCCTCGTTGATCTTGAACGCGCTCCCGGAGGCGGAAGCCATGCTGTCAAATTCCGAGTTGAACAAACTCAGTTTTGAT
>CAYMGZ010000001.1:15901-20310 GCA_964390095.1 uncultured Lachnospiraceae bacterium
GATCGCGTTGCGCAAAAGTGTTCCCGTGATATAAGTCTCGTTCCAGTTCCAGACAAAGGAGAACAAAAACACGACCAGTATCGTGGAGAGCGACATCTTGATCACCACATGGTAAAACACCTTGAGCGGTCCCGCCCCGTCAATCATCGCCGCCTCGTCAAGCACATGCGGGATCATGTTGAAGAAATTGTTAAAAATCAGGATCAGCACCGTCGAATACACGCCCTGTCCGAGCAGCGCCATCAAAACCTGCGGGACCGGCGTTCCGATCAGGTTGAAATGGATCGCTTCCTGGAAGGATACAAACATCATCAGCCTTGGCACCATCAATACCGGCACCGGAATGATGAACGCAAGCAGTATCATCACAAACCAGAAATGCTTGAACCGGAAATTGAAACGCGAGAGCGCATAGCCGGTAAGTGCCGAGACAATCGTCTGGCACAGCGCCAGAATCCCGGAAAACATAACGGAATTCAGCAAGGTCTTGCCTACCTTTAACACGCCTGCCGCCACTTTCAGATTGCCGACGGAAAACTTTTTCGGCAGCCATTCCACCGCCGGGTCGATGACATCCGCCGAGCTCATAAAAGTTTTTGAGACAATGCCGAAGATCGGTTTCAGGAATACGAAGCTGATGCAGATCAAAACAAAGTAGATCAGAAGCTTTTGGATCTTCGGGAACACATTTACCGCCCTGTTCTTCTTTTTCATGCCCTTCATGCTCATACTCCTCTCTTCTTTTCTTTCCTGTCCTTAAAGATCAGGAAGGCCGCACCGATGATCAACAGCACGATCAGGCTGTAGATCCATGCGTAGGTTGCCGCGTAGCCAAGCCCGCCGCTCATATTTCCGGTTGCCGTCTTGATCAGGGCGTAGACCGGGTTTGTGTCGTAGGTCCCAAGCTGCGCGATCGTAAAAATCGTGCACACAAGCGCAATCGGCTTGATGATCGGTATGATAATCTTCCAGAGAATCTGCCAACTGTTTGCCGAATCAATCTTCGCCGCCTCAAACAGGCTCGGGTTGATCTTCTGGAGACCGTTGATAAAAAGCACGATCGGGATCCCGGTAAACCACAAAATCACCGAGAGCTCATCAAGCACACCGCCAAGCGTATGTGCAAACTGCGGGGAATAACTCTCGATCATGTTCATGATAAAGAGCCCGTCATAACGGCTGACCTCCTCCATATGCTCCGATACATTCGCGTCCAGAATCTGTGACATGACCGGGCCTGACATGATGATGACCGGAAGGAAATAAATCGTGCGGAACATCCCGCGAAATTTCGTCAGCTTGCTCATCAGGTAAGCGATGATGAAGGAAACGATAATTACAACAAAAGTATACGGAATGATCATCGCAAGGAACTCAAGCAGCGCCGGGACAAACTCCGTGTTCTTAAAAAACGCGGTCACATAGTTCGCCATCCCCACAAAATCAATCTCCCATCCGCGCACACTTGTGCGGACATCCGTAAAGCTTAAGTAGATGGTCGCGACAAACGGAAACAGGGTAAAGACCACAAAACCGATGATCCACGGCAGCATGAACAGGTAGCCAAGGCGGTTCTGCCTGCGCTTGTAGGCGTTGACCTTCTTTTTGTTGATTTTTACCGGGGCGGCTTCCTGCTCCCCCTCTCCCTCAGCCTGCATTCCTGTCTCGGCCGGGGCATTCTTTCCCGTCATGGCCGCTCTGTCCTTTTCTGTCTTTTTTTCCGGCTTACTATCCTGCCCTGCCTTCGCCGCCTTATTTGCCAATGTATTCTCTTTCCCGTTTTTCTTCATCATCTCACCCCTTCCCCGGAAATTACTTCTGCACTTAATCCGCCGATCTCATTCCCCTGCCAGGATACCGTATGGTCCGTATAATTGATCACCACATACTTCTCATCCTGACCATTCCGGTAAGTATTTAAGACCACACCGTTTTCTAATACCGTGCGGTCCGTCCACTCATAGCCGGAAACCTTCGACAGCACCTGATTGACGCTGTTATAAATGTCGCAAATCAGCGTCTCGTACTGCGCAAACTCCGTCGAATACAGGTCGGAAGATACCGTGTCCGCCAAATAGTAGGACGGCTGCTTCGACAGGATAAAGGACGGCGACATATTGTAGTCGATCATCTTCAAAACATCGGACGGCGCGTAGAACGAGAAATTGGAGTACGGCGCGTACATTTCCATCGTCCCGTGGAGCACAAGCTGCAAAAACGGTACGGTATCCGTCTCAAACACATACTGCGAAGTTCCCGCCGGCATCTGCAAAAAGCGGTCGGTGTATTTCCACAGGTACATATTCGGGTTGACCAGATTAATCTTCATATCCTGCCGGATTCCGCCAAGCGTATCCTGATAGAGCGCGATGGCCTCCGTAATGGAGAAATCCACGCCGTCGCGGTCATAAGTTCCCGTTAGGACATTGGAAATACCATCCAGCGTAATGGAAGTGCTGGTCTTTTTTAATTCCTCCGCGAGGGCCTTCGTCCACGCTGCCACCTTTTTCGGTGTTGCGCGGCTAAAACTGGATACCGGGACATTCTGCGGCAGGATCATGCTCTCGTCCACCTCCACATACCAGGTGTTGACATGCTTTGCCGCCGTATTGTAATAGCCCGTCATCTCGCGGTTGATGGTCGCCATCTCCCGCGAGAAGGAAACGTCGATCCCCTGCTTTTCGTATTTGGACATAAGTTCCTTAAAATCACCATGACTTCCGATCTTCCCGGAATATTTTACTTTATCCGGCCTTGTTAATGACTCGCCGTTTTTCTGCCAGCCAATCAGCCCTGCGTTGATATTTTCTACACCGTCCCGTGTGAGGGCATTTAAAATATCATCCACATCCTCCGCCGTTGTCACGACTACCTGCTCATTGCCGAGCAGCCCGCTTTTTGCGTCCGCCATGATAAAATCAAGCCGCAGCGGGATATCCCCCGCCGCCCCGTCCACCGGGGTCAGGATACCCTGCTCCATTAAGTGCGCGCGGTAGGCCGCCGCCATCCCGGTATAATCCGCCGCAAAACTCTTCCCGTCGCTGCCGTCGCCCTCGAGGAAGGTGTAGGTCATGGAAACATCCACATGCTGCGGCTCCGCCATCATGGAAAAATACCCCGCCCCCTGCTTGTTGTAGACCTGGAAATATGAGAGGTTATATTCAAAACGCGGGTAGCCCCAGGTATATTTTACTTTCTTGTTCTCATCCGGGCGCACAATGATTTCCATATATTCCGCCCCGGCCTCCGCATACGCGACAAACGCCGCCTGCGAATCGCCGTGCGCAATCCCAAAGACCGGCATCACCGGGTTCTTAAGCGGCACGGCATCGTTCCGGCTCGTCGTGTAATAGGTCTCCGTGCTCAAATCCGGCCCGTACACATCCCCGATATATTCCGTAAAGGAAACCGCGTTGTCGGCAAAGCGGATCAGCCCGCCGCAGCCGTCCGGCACAAGGACATAACCCGGAACCATATATTTCTTCTCATTCTCCCCGTATTCCCCGGTCTCCGGATCCCAGTAGGCCGCCTCGCCGCCCGACGCGCCGAGGAACGGGGTGAGCAGCACGGAGGCCATCCGGCTTTTGCCCGTTCCGGAAATCTCCTCGTAAGGGATTTCGTAGCGGATGGAATCTTCAAGGAATGTGACATATACCTTCATCTTAAGGTCAATCGCGGAAAAATCCACATCGAGCCGCCTTGTCGCCGGGTTATCGTTTAGCATGACAAGCGTAGAGCTCACACCGTCCTTTGAGGCGGAACTGATGTTTTTGATGGTGTCGGATTCGTAGTATTCCACGGTAATTAAGGAGTTGGCGATCCCGACATAGGTCGCGTTCATGCTCGCCTCCTTCGGCTCCGCCGCAGCCGCCTTTTCCTCTGGTGTCCCCGCCGCCTTCACGGCAGCGTTTAAATCGGCGGAAAACGCGACATCCGCGCCCGTCTTCCAGACATAGCCGCTCCTCTTATCCTCAATGGCAATGATATCGCGGTCCTCGCGGTAATAATAGCGCATCGTATCCGTCTCGTAAAGCATCTGGTACGCGTCAAGCTTCACGATATCATAGGTCACTTTGTCCGGCGGCAGCTTCGTATCCCTGCCCGTCGGGAGGTAGGTTTTTGCGTAAGCCACCGTCGTGATCCCAAGAAGAAGCCCCGCCGAGACAAGCGCCGCTATCATTTTTTTCTTTTTACCGGTTCCAGACATTGCGCAGCACCTCCTGTCCTACTGTATAGAGGAATTCATACAGATCCTCGCACATTATCATTATGATCAGTACCATGACCGCCGCGATGATCATAAAGATGACGGTCAGGATAATACTTTTAACGGTTTCCTTCCCCGAATAGTCATGGACGGTCAAAAATCCAAGGAAAATCAGGATGACGGACCAGACCGCGCCCACCCT
>CAYMGZ010000001.1:20320-29017 GCA_964390095.1 uncultured Lachnospiraceae bacterium
GAAGGATTCGTTGTAGGTCATGCCGTAGGAGCATACCGTGATCAGGAAAAGCGCCACCAAAAGCGGCAGCGACCCGTAGGCCGGTATCATGTACACCTGCGCCAAGGTTCCGTCCCCGTCCGTGATGGAAGTCACCAGCCAGTTACAGAAGATAAAAAGCAGGAGCAGGACGAAAAATCCCACGATGATGCCGCCGATATCCATATCCTCCACCGCCACATACTGGTAGATAAAGCCCTTCTTTGTCTGGTAGAGCATGTAGACGACAAAGAAGATCACATAGATTGCCGTAGCCCCTAAGACGCTGCCCGCCCGGTGCCTGCGGATTTCATAATACATATTGGAAGGTGATTTGCATATCTTTTTGGCAAACTGTAAGTCCCGCAGCACGGGAAGTTTTGCAATCTGCGCCGAGAACGCCTCCTTTGCGTGCCGGATCCTGCGCTTTTTGCGGTCTGTGAAGGAAACGGCCTTCATCAGGACCAACAGCACGACCACGAGGATGAACACAACCGGCAGAACCTTCTGGATCTTTGCGTTGCGCACTTCCCAAAACGCCTCGGAATAGTAGGGGCGGTTTCCCGCGACCTTGAAATGCTCCATCGCCTCCTCGTAGCGCCCGGCATGGAAGTACGCCTTGCCGACACCGTCATGCGCGAGCACGGACATCTGGTTTAAGCGCAGCACTTCGTTCCATTTGTCCATCGACTCCTCATAAAGCCCTTTCTCGTAAAGCGCCATCGCCTCATAGACCATCAGCGCGTAATCGGTCGGCCGGAACGAGATTAAGTAGCCCTTGTCGCCGTCCGCCGTCCACACATTCCCGTCCATATCCACCGCCACACTCGGCAGGGAGGAATAAAGCCCCGCCACATCCATATTGCTCTGGTTGGAACCAAAGGAGAAGATCAGCTCGCCGCTTGGGGAGTGGACATCCACCAGCCCGGTTGTGGAACAGGAATAAATGATCCCCTGCGCGTCCACATAAATATCCGCAATATTCTCACTGATGCTGAACACGGTTTCCTTAAACATATTGCCGCCGGAGGTGTTATGTTTCTTTACGGCGTTGCGGAAATCCCCCATCGTCGTGGTGTAGATGATGCCCTGGCCGTCAAGGAACACATTGGAGAAAGTCGTCGGCACAACATCAAGCATGTTTTCAAGCTGTTCCCTCGAAAAGATCAGGCGCTGCAAAGCCTCCGAAAAATTGACCTTCGACTTGTTCACGGTAAAATACCCGAGGAAATCCCCCGTGTGCGAAAGCTGGATCACACCGCTGTACACACCCTCACCGATGATATACATATTGCCGCTCTTATCGACCGCGATTTTGTTCGGCTCAAAATTCGTGTCCGAAAACAGCGGGGTGTCCGGCTTTTCAAAGGCTTCTTTTAACTCGAACTCTTTGGAAAACCGGAAAACGGTCTTTGCCCCGGCATCCGCCACATAAAGGTCGCCCGCTTCCGTGACAAAGATGCCGCGCGGGGCCGTAAATCCCGTGTAGGCAAGCTCCGCCTCCACCCTGCCCTCGTGGATGTTATACTTTAAGATCCTGCGGTTGCCGGAATCCGCGATGTAGAGCATGTTTTCTTTGTCAATAAAGAGATCCTGCGGCGTTTTCAGCCCCAAATCCGTGATCGTGCGCTCCGGCAGGTAGGCATCCTGCGTGCGCACAAAATTATCATTGTCATCGAGCGTATAAGTATAGCTGGTCGCCTGCGAGGCGGATGCCGTGCCGGTTTCACAAAGAATAAGGAACAGGGCGGCAAGCAGCAGAACCCATGCCGTTTTGGTTCTTCGTTTTTTCATATTCGCCCTCCCCCTTACTTGATGCCCGAATGGCTCATGGTGTTCATAACCTGCGACTGCATGCAGATAAAGATCACGAGCGTCGGCAAGAACAGAATGACCGAAGCCGCCGCCACCATACCCTGCGCGGCAACGGTGTTGTTGGTTGCAATGGAATTTAGGTAAAACGCGAGCGTGCGCATCGAATCGTCGGTAATAAAATTGTTCGATGCCTCGACCGCGCCCCAGACCTGCTGGAAAGTCAATACAACCGAAGTCGCGAGCGCCGGCCTGGTGAGCGGGATGATGACCTTGAAAATAATCGTGACATCGTTCGCCCCGTCCATGACCGCCGCCTCAATCAAAGCATCCGGGATCTGATCCACAAACTGCTTGACTAGGAACAACCCGACCGGCATCGCGATTAACGGCAGGATATGCGCCCACCAAGTGTCGATCATGCCCATTTTTACGATCACGATATAGCGCGGCACCGCCACCGCCGTCGGCACGAACATCAGGGCGAGCTGGTTTAAGCCGAACAGCGCCTTATTTCCCTTGAATTTCTTCTTCGAGAAAACATATGCCGCCGTCACCGTGATCACAAGGTTTAACACCACGGTAAGCAGTGTCACGATCAGCGAGTTCAACAGATACCTTGACATCGGCACGCCCGTTGTCCCGGAAAGCTCGAAAAGGTCCTTGAAATTCTTTAAAGTCGGATTCTTCGCGATGATGGTCGGCGGGAAGGCAAACAGCTCGCCGAGCGGTTTGAACGCCTGGTTAATAATATAAATGACCGGGATTATCATAAAGATGGATAACGGCAGCAGGATGCAGTAAAATTTCACCTGCCCCGACGAAAACCCCTTCGGATTGATCCTTGAGCCCGCAAAGCGGCTCTTCCTTTTTCTTTTTCCCTGCTTCATATTGGCCTCCACTAATCTTCGCTAAAGAGCTTCTGCGCTACCTTGTTGAACAGATAGACAACGAGCAGCAGCACAACGGACACTGCGGCGGCATAGCCCATCTCGTAGCGGATAAAGCCGTAATCGTCAATGTGGTTCGTGATGAGCTGGCCGGAGTATTCGGGTGTCGGGTTTGCCCCGGAGAGCGTCACACCGATCCAGCCCATATTGAAAGCGTTTACAATTGCCATAACCGCGCCGAACAGCATCTGCGGCTTCATCGACGGGATGGTGATGTAAAAAATTTCCTGGAAGCGGTTCCGCATGCCGTCCACGTAGGCCGCCTCATAAAGCTCGTCATTGATGTTCAAAATACCGGAGATCATCGCCAGAAAGCCGATGCCCATCGCCGACCAGAGCGAGACGAAGATCATGATCTCCATAAAATAATCCTTTGTCAAAAGGAACTGGATCGGCTGGTCGATCACGTCCAGTTTCATCAAAAGGTTATTGATGATACCCCTCTGGTCGCCGGAGAAGATCGTCTTCCAGATGACCCCGATAAAGACCTGGCCGAGCATGGACGGCGTGTAGATGGCAAGCGCGATGATCGTGCGCGGGATTGCCTGGATCTGCGCGAGCATCCATGCGAGCAGGAAGGATAGGGCGTAGCCGCCCGGCCCCACCACAAGCGCGTAAAGCAATGTGTTTGGCAGGACATATTTCAAGAACACCTCATCCTGCGTAAAAAGCGAGATATAGTTTAGCAGCCCGGTAAAGCCCGGTTTGTTGATTACGTCATAGTACGTAAAGGACAGCCCGATGGCGATGATGACCGGCACGAGGATAAACATGGAAAACACAATGCCGTATGGCAGGAGCAGGACACCACCTTTAAAACCTTCCGTGTGGAACAGGTTCTTCTTCCTTCTTTTCACTGTCGGCCGGACTAATTCAGTGTTCGCTGCAGCTTTCATCTTGCCCCCTCCTTCCCTCTCTCCATCATTTCCTGGATCCAGTCAATATCGCGCAATACATAAGGCGTTAAAAGGTTGCCGTCCTCGTCGTAATAATTTAATTCCGTCATTTTTTTCTTAATCTCGCGGTTGATGGCAATGACTTTCTCATCGACCGCCACCTGCGCCGAAGTCCCGTCAAGCACCATCGTGTTCCAGATATCCGAGATGGAGCGCTCAAGCAGGTACTGCCCCGGTGTCCTTGGCACGTCGCGCAGCCATTTGACCTGCTCCATGATCACTTCCTTGTCCGCCTGGTCAATCGGCGCATCGGAAAGCGCCTCCAGATTGGACGGCAGCCAGAAAAATTCCTTGCCGTAGGTCGAACTTAATGTGTAGGTATACGTTACCTGCGTATCGTGCTCCGTCCACCATTTCAAGAACTCCCACGCGGCCTTAGCCTTGTTTGTCGCCTTAAAAATAATGCCGCCGGTGCCGTTTGCCACATAGTAGCGGTTGATGCTCCCGTCCTCCTGCACCGTGCCAGGGTAATCCGAGAGTGCCCACTGCCCCTCAAGCTCCGGCGCTCCGTTCTTAAATAGGATGTAATCCGCCGAGGTAATGATACCGACCGGCAGGATCGAATAGCGGAACGAGTTGAAGAACGAGTTGACCTGCGTATCTAACGAGTAGGCAATGAAAAGATTGCCGAGCGCCTGCATGCCCTTGACGGAGTTCGGCTCGTCGAGCGCCGTGCGCAGGCCGTCTTCCGTATAGAGCCTGCCGCCGTTCTGGAAAATAAGCGGCGTTGTCTGGTAAAACCATTTGTAACCCACACCGGAGGAAATATTGTGGTAAAAATTCATCCCGTAACGCTGTAATTCCGGCAGGATGCCGATCACGTCCTCCCAGGTATCCGGCACCGAAAGCCCTAAGGATTCAAAAATATCCGTCCGGTAGATCAGCGCGTTAAAATCCAGTGTTTCCGGAACCGCGTAGACCCCTTCGTTGTACACATAAGGCACGAACGCCCCCGCGACAAAACGGTTTGCCACCTCCCAGAAATCGGAAAACTGCGTCATGTCGTAGAGCGCCCCGCGGCTGGCAAGGTCAAATGGCATGAACGAACTTAAACCAAGCGCGACATCCGGTGTCTGGTCCGCTGCAACGGATAAGGTCAGCTTGTTGGCATCCGGCATGATGGAAACCTTCACTTTAATGCCGGTCCTCGGTGTGAAGTCCGTATCCACCAACTTCTGGAGCAGATCCACATGGGTGACCGCACGGTTCACCCACACCGTCAGTACGTCATCCTCCACTTCCTTCGCCGCGTATTTGTTCGTCGTAAAGGAACCCACCAATGTGCCAAACCAGTTGCCGACACTCTTAAAAATCCCTGGCTTTGCCGCCGGGAGCTTCTCGTTCCCGTAGAAATAGATCGCATCAAGCGAAAAATTCTGCTTTAAAATCTCGGACGTGAAATTGCTTAACGCCACAAGCACCGAGTTATCATTGCCCGTCAGGTCCTTGGTGTAGAGCGCGATCTCGTCCGGGTACTCCGCCATATTCTCGATAAACTGCATCGCCTTGTCAAAGTCTGAAAGCAGTGCACCATTGATCCCGGTCGGCGCATAGTCCTGGATGCTGTAGCGGATCTCATGGATCAAAATCTCATACGCCCTTAAATAATCGGCGATCTCCGGGATGTAGCGCGTCATGCGCCATGTGCGGTTCTTATCCATCTCCGAGCCGGTCACTTTCGTAATCTCAAGCGCAAACTGCGAGACATGCTCGGAGATCAGCCTGGCATAGCGCCACGCGCGGGCTACCGGCTCATTCTCCGCTTTGAGCGAAAGCGTGTGCTTACCCTCGGTAAGATAGAACAGGTACGGTTCCCCGTCCGCATCCCTTAACACCTCGTTCGTCCACGACGATCCCGTTGGCGCAAAGCGGTAACTGATGCATTCGGCAAACGGGATCTTTCCGTCGATGCGCACGGTCTCGAATGCGTCAAATTCGTTCTTGTTGTTTTTATAGTGGAAAGCAAGCTGGTAATAGCCCGTCTGCGGTGCGTTAAACTCATATTCCACCTGCGTGCCCGCTTCCGTCCAGTTTAAGGTGTTTAACACTTTGTATTTGTTGCTGTGCGGCGTTAAGGCCGGGTTGTTCTCATACTGCAAGATTGCCTGCGTTGAGTTCTTTCCCGTATACTGCGTCGCGTTGATTTCATATATGCCGGAAACAAGTTCCCCTAAATGCTCACCCCGGTACTCTTCGTAAGAAGGGATTCCAAGATCCGGTGCCATCACGGTCAGCGCGCCAAGCCCTAATCCGTCCGAGGAAACATTGGTGATCTGTATCTTGTTCTCCCCTGCCAATAGCGGGAATTTTAGCGGCAATGCCGATGAATATGTATTGTTATATAAAAATGTCGTCTGCCAGCCGTCCACCCGCCTTTGCTGCGGGGCGGACTCATCCCCGTAGCCATCCTTCGGGAAATCTTTTGTCTCATCCTGCCAGGAAAGCGGCAGCGCAATTGTTTTCATTTCATAATAAGCCTGTTCCCCGTTGATCATGATATCTGCGGTGAAATCCGAGAGGTTGCCCCCGGCCGCCATATAATCCAGTTTTATGTAATACCATCCGGCCGCCTCGACATTCACGGTATATTCCGCACTCTGCCGGTAAGAAAGCACCTGCGTTTGGCCCTCACCCGCCGTATCGCTACCGATGCCGTCTTTCTCATTCGCATATTCCAGATAGTCACAGTACATGACATCGGAAGATGACAGAGCGCCCGAAAGAAGCTCATACGCCCATCGCACTTCGTCCTTTTGGGTGGCATCCACATATTTTGCACCTGTCCGGTGAAATAACAAAATACCGGCCCCTGCCACGATCAGCAGGACAAGCAGTATTAGGAAAGCCTTCTTTTTTTTGCCCATACAAAACTCCCTCTGCGCCGTGTAAGCGCCTAACATCCGGCCTTGCAGAAAGGTCAGGAACCCCCCTCCTGCCAGCCAAAACCCAAAATGCCCATCCGGCATAAAATCGTTTTTATCGCCACTTTTTTGTAAGGGGAGGCAGGGGAGCATTGTCCCCACCCTCCCCTGTCAGGAAAGAAATTATTTGAAATCTTCGTCCGTCAGGCCGTAGTATTCCTTTAGACCCTTCTTAAGCTCGGTCTCTGCCGTGACAAAACGCGCATTGATCGCCGTGTTCCAGTCGGAAAGCCTTGCTTTTACATTGTCAAGCCAGCTTGCGTTCGCCGTGCCGACACCCGCAACCGCTTCCTGAGTCGCGTTCAGCCACTCATATAGGCACTGCTTCTGCGCACCGTCCTCCATAATGTAGTACGGGTAGGTCTTATCGGAAATATCCCAGAACTGTCCGTCACCCCAGAGTTCTACAATGTACTGGAAGCCCGGCATCAGGTCCGCATCCCCGAATCTCTTGTGCGTGTCGGTGGAATACCAGATTTTCATCTGCTCATCAAACGCGTCACCCGTCACAAGCGGGAAGGAATCGTTTAATGCAGTCCTTAATGTGCCGTTATCGCTATACTGCTGGTTAGCCCTCACCTGCATGGACTCGGTTGAACCACACCAGAAAGACCCGAACGCATAAGCAAGTTCAAGTTTTGCCTTCTCCTCATCGCTCCATTCCGGATTGTTATCATCCATCGCGTAATTGTGGATGGACATCGGGTCAACACAGATCCCGACCGTATTGCCCTTGTAATCCGTAGCAGGCCTTGGGTAGATATCCCAGTCGTTCGATTCTACCGCATTCGCCGGATAGGTACCATCCTCATTCTTTGCAACCGCCGCCGCACCCATCATCCACGGTTCGCCGTCGTTGGTTAAGCAGTAGTTGCGGCAGAAGAAGCGGTGGCTCCACCACCAGCCGTCATCCATGATCTCGGACGGGATATTGCCAAGACCGTTCTGTACCCAGATTGCCGAGTTCGCCCACTTTGGTATGTAGGAAAGCAGGTTCGTCACCTCATCGGAAGCGATGTTGACACGGTCACCCGTACCGGAATAATTTGCCATCTGCGCGCTGATGGTGTTCGTGCCGGTGCCGATAAAGCTGAGCGGCGTGTCCATCGAGCCCCAGAAACTTGTTCCGTCCGCAGAATTTACAAACTCCGTGTACTCGTCAATCGTCCACTGCGGGCTTGGAACTTCAATATTGTTTGTCTCCGCCAGCTCCTTGTTCACGTAAACGCCCCAAGGCTGGATGAACTGCGGAAGCGCTGCCTGGAAACCGTAGTAAGACATCGTTGCCATGACCGCCTTGTTGAACGACTGGTAGAGCACGTCATCCGAAAATACCGACAGGTCTGCCACAAGCCCCTTGCTCGTGTCGCCGATCAGGTCGTTGGACGCATAGATATCCGGGTACTTACCGTGCTCCGCGCGGAAATTCTCCATCTCCTGCGCCCATGTCGTATCGTTGCCGTTCGGGTCGTCGGTCTTTGCCCAGAGGTTGATCTTTACATTCGGGTACATCTTGTTAAATTCCTTTGCCATCGCGTAGATCGCCGCCACGTTCTGGGTCGTGATTTCGGATGCCTCCCATGTTTTCTTCCCGATGTCTTCATAATAAACGCTGTCGCCGGACCATACCATGATGTCGATGGTTCCGGAGGTGTTCGGATCCAGGGATTTGTAGAGCGGCTCTTTTGCCTGGTTGGTGCCCGGATCCTGCCCTTGGTTTGCGTCGCCGTTGCCATCCCCCTGGTCCGGTGCCGGGGTCGAAGTCGCCTTCGTGTCACCACCCCCCTGGCTTCCTGCCGTGGTCGGGGTCGGGGCTTCATCATCACTTCCACCGCCGCATCCTGCAAACAGGGATGCCGTCATTGCTGCGGTGAGCATCAGTCCTAATACTTTCCTTGATTTTCTCATAAATACCTCCATTCCTGTGTGTCAATTTGCACAATTGATATTTGTTTTTGGCGGAAATCAACCGCCTTTTGCAGCCGTCCTCCGTTTTTCCAGCCCGGCCGCCTCCTGTTATCCTCCAAAACTCCCGGCAGC
>CAYMGZ010000002.1:0-9682 GCA_964390095.1 uncultured Lachnospiraceae bacterium
GGAGCAGGCTTCACAGCGCCCGCCCTTGACGTTGAAGCTGAAACGCCCCTTCTGGTAGCCCTTCATCTTCGCGTCCTGCGTGGAGGCGAACAGGTCGCGGATCATGTCAAACACGCCCGTATAAGTTGCCGGGTTGGAGCGCGGCGTGCGACCGATCGGCGACTGGTCGATGCTGATGACCTTGTCAAGCTGCTCCGCCCCGATGATCTCGTCATGGTCGCCCGGAATCGTGCGGGCACGATTGAGCTTTTTCGCGAGGCTCTTGTAGAGGATCTCATTGACAAGGGAACTCTTACCCGAGCCGGACACGCCCGTGACACAGGTGAAGACACCGAGCGGGATGTCCACGTCGATATTTTTCAGGTTGTGCTCCCTTGCACCTTTTACCGTCAGTATCCCCGTCGGCTTGCGGCGTTTTTGGGGAACAGGGATTTCCACGCGGTGGGCAAGGTACGCGCCCGTGACCGACTCCGGCACGGCCATGATCTCCTGCGCCGTGCCGACCGCAACCACCTCGCCGCCGTGGTCGCCCGCGCCGGGACCAATATCCACGATGCAGTCCGCCGCGAACATCGTGTCCTCGTCATGCTCCACAACGATCAGCGTATTGCCGAGGTCGCGCAGGTGCTTTAAGGTTGCCAACAGCTTGTCATTATCCCGCTGGTGCAGGCCGATGCTCGGCTCGTCCAGAATATACGCCACGCCGACCAGCCCGGAACCGATCTGGGTCGCTAAGCGGATGCGCTGCGCCTCGCCGCCGGAAAGTGACCCGGTCGCGCGCGAAAGCGTAAGGTAGTCCAGGCCGACATCAACCAAAAATTGCAGGCGCGCGCGGATTTCTTTCAGGATCAGCTCGCCGATCTTTTCCTGCTGCGGTGTCAGTTTCAATTCCGCCATGAAATCCCGCAGTTTCCAGATGGAATAATCCGTGACCTCCGCGATGTTTTTGCCCCCGATCGTCACCGCCAGCGCCCCCTGCTTTAAGCGCTTGCCCTTGCAGAGTTTGCATGGGGTTGAAGTCATAAATGTCTCATATTCCGCTTTCAGGCTCTCCGAACCCGATTCACGGTAGCGGCGTTCGATGTTGCGGATCAGCCCCTCGAACTCCACATCATAAGTTCCCTCACCGCGCTGCCCGCGGTAATGCACTTTGACCTTGCGCCCGTCTGTGCCGTGGATCAGCATGTGACGGATGTCCTCCGGCAGCTCCTGGTACGGCGTGTTAAGGTCGAATTGATATTCCTCTGCCAGCGCTTCCAGGGTGCATCGCGTATAGCTTGATTTGTCAACCGCCGACTGCCATCCCGGCACGACGATCGCGCCGCCCGCAAGGCTTATGGATTTATCCGGGATCATCAGTTCCTCCGAAAATTCCATCTTAATGCCGATGCCGTGGCATTCCGGGCACGCGCCGAACGGGTTGTTGAACGAGAAGGAGCGCGGTTCCAGCTCCTCGATGCTGATACCGCAGTCCGGGCAGGAAAAACTCTGGCTGAACGTCAGCTCGCCCTTCCCGATCACATCTACGACAAGCAGGCCGTCCGTCAGCTTGAGCACACTCTCGATCGAGTCCGCCATGCGCTTTTCAATCCCCGCCTTTACGACCAGACGGTCGATGACGATATCAATATGGTGCTTGATGTTTTTTTCCAGCTTGATTTCCTCACTCAGGTCGTACATGTTGTCGTCCACGCGTACGCGCACGTAGCCGCTGCGCTTCGCCTGCTCGAAGATTTTGACATGCTCGCCCTTGCGCCCGCGCACGATCGGGGCCAAAAGCTGAAGCTTCGCCCCCTGCGGCTGTTTCATGATCTCGTCCACCATCTCATCCACCGTCTGCCTGCGGATCTCGCGCCCGCATTTCGGGCAGTGCGGGATGCCGATGCGCGCGTAAAGGAGACGGAAATAATCGTAGATTTCCGTCACCGTGCCGACCGTGGAGCGCGGGTTGCGGTTGGTGGACTTCTGGTCGATGGAAATTGCCGGGGAAAGCCCCTCAATGCTCTCGACATTCGGCTTTTCCATCTGCCCCAAAAACATGCGCGCATAGGAGGAGAGCGACTCCATATAGCGCCGCTGCCCCTCCGCGTAAATCGTGTCGAACGCGAGCGATGACTTGCCGGAACCGCTAAGCCCCGTCAATACGACAAATTCGTTGCGCGGGATGTCCACGTCAATCCCTTTCAGATTGTGCTCCCGCGCACCGCGTATCCTGATATATTCTTTCTTGCCGTTCATATGAAATCCTCTTTCTGCAAGGCTGCTGCGCCCTTGCGTTATTGACTATTTATTATTTACCGGCTGCCAGCCAAGCTCGCATTTCCCGCTCGCATCCATAAATTCCCAGTGTAAAACATATCCCCCTTCCGCGGATAATTCCGCCCTGCCCCCTCCTGACGTTTGATCCAACCGCAAAACCACCTGCTTTTTCGCATCCCTCAGCTCAACCCACGCACTCCCCTTCGCTAACGGACAGCCAAGGAAAAACTGGTATTCCCCCGCACCGGGGTAATAAAGCACATGCTCCACCCACCCGGAACAGGAACGCAAACGTGCAAAATCCTGGTCAAACCCAGGAGAGAAAATAAACACCACGGCGGCAATGCTCTTGTAAATCATCATACCCGGCGGATAACGGTGCCCTGCCACAAACCCCCGACCCTTTTCCGAAAGCCGGTTCATCCACCGCGCAATTTTCTTAGGAACCGCCCGGTCCCTCCAGAACATCAGGCAGGCCAGCAAAGGAACCAGCAGACAGGTTACCCGCATAAAAACCCCTACCATCTTCCCCCTCCATTCCATATCCATCTATTCACATTTTACTTAACTCCGTCCGCACCTCCATCAACTGGTCCCGCAGCTGCGCCGCGAGCTCAAAATTCAACTCCGCAGCAGCAGCCTGCATCTTCTTCGTCAGCTTGCGCGCCAGACCTTCCAGTTCCTTCGCGCTCATCGACTCGATTGGCTTGTCCTTCGCAAGGTCCGCACTCTCCTTCTCCACCTTCTTCGAGATGCTGATCAAATCGCGCACCGCCTTTTTGATCGTCTGTGGCGTGATGCCATGCTCCTTATTGTAAGCGTCCTGGATGCTGCGCCTGCGCGCCGTCTCCTCGATTGCGCGCCGCATCGAATCCGTCATCGCATCGGCGTACATGATCACATGTCCTTCCGCATTGCGGGCGGCGCGCCCGATGGTCTGGATCAAGGAGGTCTCGGAGCGCAGGAACCCTTCCTTGTCCGCGTCAAGGATTGCCACCAGACTAATTTCCGGGATATCCAAGCCCTCGCGCAACAGATTGATGCCGACGAGCACATCGAACAAGTCCATTCGCATATCCCGGATGATCTCGGAGCGCTCAAGCGTGTCAATATCGGAATGCAGGTATTTCACGCGGATGCCGACCTGGCGCATGTAATCGGTCAGCTCCTCCGCCATGCGCTTGGTCAGCGTCGTCACGAGCACCTTGTTCTTCCTCGCCGTCTCCGCCCTCACCTCGCCGATCAGGTCGTCAATCTGCCCCTCGACCGGGCGCACGAAAACCTCCGGGTCAAGCAGCCCGGTCGGCCGGATAATCTGCTCCGTCCGCATCAGTTCATGCTCGCGCTCGTACACATTCGGCGTTGCCGAGACAAAGAGCATCTGGTTGATCTTGCTCTCAAACTCCTCGAAATTCAGGGGGCGGTTGTCCTTCGCCGACGGCAGGCGGAATCCGTAATCCACAAGCGTTGACTTGCGCGCCTGGTCGCCCGCATACATGCCGCGCACCTGTGGGATCGTGATGTGCGATTCATCCACGATGATCAGGAAATCATCCGGGAAATAATCCATCAATGTGTTTGGCGTGCAGCCCGGTGTCAGCCCCGAAAGGTGCATCGAATAATTCTCAATCCCCGAACAAAACCCCGTTTCCCGCAGCATCTCAATATCAAAATGCGTGCGCTCGGAAATTCGCTGCGCCTCAAGCAGCTTGTCCTCGCTCTTAAAATAACGGATGCGCTCATCAAGTTCAATCTCGATATTTTTAATCGCCGCCTCCATGTGCTCCGGCGAGACAACATAATGCGAGGCCGGGAAGACCACGATATGCTCCAACGTACAGCGCACCTCGCCCGTCAGCACGTCAAACTCCGCGATCCGGTCCACTTCATCCCCGAAAAACTCCACGCGCACCGCCGTGTCCTCGTTCGCCACCGGGAAAATCTCCACCACATCGCCGCGCACCCTAAACGTGCCGCGCTTAAAATCCATATCGTTGCGCGTGTACTGGATATCAATGAGCCGCCGCAATACCTCGTCGCGCTCCTTCGTCATGCCGGGGCGCAAAGACAGCGTCATGCTCTGGTAGTCGATCGGGCTGCCGAGACCGTAAATGCAGGACACGCTCGCCACAATGATGACATCCCGGCGCTCCGTGAGCGCCGCGGTCGCCGAGTGGCGCAGCTTGTCGATCTCGTCGTTGATTGCCGAATCCTTCTCTATATAAGTGTCCGTCGAAGGCACATATGCCTCCGGCTGGTAATAATCGTAATAGGAGACAAAATACTCGACCGAGTTCTCCGGGAAAAATTCCTTGAACTCCCCATAGAGCTGCGCCGCAAGGGTCTTATTGTGCGCAATTACCAAAGTCGGCCGGTTGAGCCGCGCAATCACATTTGCCATGGTAAATGTCTTCCCGGAACCCGTAACCCCCAGTAAAGTCTGGAATTGGTTGCCCTCCTCAAAGCCTTTTACCAGTGCTTCGATTGCCTCCGGCTGGTCTCCGGTCGGTTTATATTCACTGTGTAATTTGAACAACATAAATACAAAAATCACCTCCACGATCCATAACAAAAAGTAAGTGTCCACCATTAGCCCAAGTCATTATAACACACTTCTCTTCGTTTGTCTACAGAAAACAAACATATGTTCTATTCGTTCCTTATTTTGCACTTTTTTTCGCTTTTTTTGCTTTTCGTTTGTCTATTTTCCCAAAACGTGATATAATTAAACTAAGATAATGCTTTTTCCCGTGAATTTCGTATCTTTTCGGCAGGTCTGTGTCTGCGCCGCTCTACAGACCTGCCAGACCAGAAGCGACGCAGAACGGCGGCAGGCCTATGAAAAAGACAATTTTATATTTTACGGCAATCCTACTTGGCCTTATCCTGTGCCTCTTCCCCTCCTCCACACCCTCTGCGGCAAAGGACGCTTCCACACCGGATTCCGACCGCGTGCTTTTTATCAGTTCCTACTCTTACGGCTGGGATACGGTACAGCTCCAGATCGAGGGCATCAAGGCAGGCATCGGTGCAAATGTCGTAGTTGACTACGAATTTATGGATACCAAACGCGTGGATAACGAAACTTCCGCAAAACAATTTTACGAGGGGCTTGCCTACCGCCTCTCGGTAGTTGAGCCCTATGATGTCATTATCCTCGGCGACGATGCCGCGCTTTTGTTCGCGTTAGAGTACCGCAGCATCCTCTTCCCTGATACCCCGCTGGTCTTTGAAGGTGTGAACAACCAGACACTGGCACTGGAAGCCGCCAAAGACCCTATGATCACCGGTGTATTGGAGCAGCTTTCCTTTCAGGAAAATATTGATTTTGCACGCAGGCTTTTCCCGGATGCCGACCGGGTGGTCGGGATTTTTGACGATACCGTGACCGGGCAGGCGGAACGCGCCTCCTTTTACCAAAATTCCAAACTTTACCCGGAACTCGCCTTCTCCGAAATCAACACCTCCTCGCTGACAAGCGAAGAACTGAAAGAAGCGCTAAAAGAGATCCCGGAAAATACAATCCTAATTTATGTGGTCATGACGCAGGATGCGAGTGGTAAGCATTACACAAACCGCGAATCTGTGAACCTGATATCCAAATACGCCCGTGTCCCCGCTTTCCGCATGGTTTCCGGCGGCATTGGCAACGGGCTTCTGGGCGGCAATATCGTTTCCATGGAACTCTCCGGCGAGCTCGCCGCCGGCCTGGCGATGCAGATTCTCTCCGGCACGGACCCCGCCTCATTCCAGACTGTCGTGGACAGCCCTAACATTTATTATATTGACGAGGCAGTGATGGAACGCTTTGGCCTTCCGCTTTCCCTCATCCCGGAAGACGCGGTGATCGTCAACCACAGACCAACCTTCTGGGAACAATATTCCACCATCCTGCTCCCGGCATTTTTCATTATCCTCTGTCTGTCCGTAATCTCCGTGCTGATGTTTGCCGACAACCAGAAACGCCGTCGGCTGGTCACGGAATTAAGGCAGGCGCAAAAACAACTAAAAGATTCCAATGACCACGATTTCCTCACCGGATTGCAGAACCGCCGGAAATTCACGGTCGATCTTGAAAAATGCATTGCAAATGGGTCTGCCTGCAGCCTTGTCATGCTGGATATTGATAATTTCAAAAAAATTAACGATACCTACGGGCACACGGCAGGCGACATGGCACTTTGCGAACTTGGGAAACGGCTGCACGCCATCACGGATGATATCCTGATCCCGTACCGCTTCGCGGGCGATGAATTTATCCTGGTCTTAAAAACGGAGGATGCCTCCTCCTTGGAACAATATCTTTCCATATGCAGTTCCGTGTTCGACGAACCCTTGCTGCTTACCGGACAGCCCCTCTTAATTGGCGGGAGCTTCGGGGTTGCCTCCTACCCGCAGGACGCAACGGTTGGTTCCCAACTCATCATCTGCGCGGACCGTGCAATGTATTATTCCAAGACACACGGGAAAAATATGCTTTCTTTTTACCGTGAGATTGCGGATGAGATCGGGGCTGTAGAAAAATGAAAAAAACTGCGGCGCAGCCGTCTTATGACGGCGGACACGCCGCAGTGGTTTTTACGGCACCAAAAAGGCAGGTTTCCGACAAGCCTTTTTGGCCCGATCGGAAACCTGCCCCCGCACAAAATTTTTATTTCATTTTATTATTCCTTGGTTCTCTAATCCCTATTTCACCGTATTCCCTTCCTCCGTGCATCCTTCCGACCCGGTAATCCACACTTCCTGCCCTTTCTTAGCCCCGGTCACTATGTTTTTCTTTACTGCCGTATTATTGGACTG
This sequence comes from uncultured Lachnospiraceae bacterium, assembly GCA_964390095.1. Taxonomy (GTDB): domain Bacteria; phylum Bacillota; class Clostridia; order Lachnospirales; family Lachnospiraceae; genus RGIG4057. The sequence continues at coordinate 7,060 of CAYMGZ010000002.1, forward strand.
GCTGATGCGGATGCCTGCCAATTCCGCCGAGGTTTTAACGGTATTGCCCGTAACCGTGGAGGCTTTGGCCTGATAGACCATGACCGCGGTGTCGCCCGGGGTGGTCACGGTGTTGCCGGAAATGATGGCTTTGTCACATTCCGTTGTCGCGTAGATTCCACCCTTCACGGGTTTTGTGATTTTGTTGGCGCTTGTTTTGCTGTTTTTTGATTTGTAAATGTAAATACCGTAGCCTGCCGGGGTTTTTACAGTATTTTTATTTACTAACACATAATCCGAGGTGCTGACGCGGATGGCATCGTTGGTATTTTTTTTGCCGGAACCTGTAATGGTATTACCTTCGACTTTGGCATACGCGGATTTTGTCCCGCCGGACTGGTAAATGCCGATGCCGTAATTTTTCTCCGCCTTCCCGGCATATCCTTTGATGGTGTTTGAGGAAACGGTACAGCCCGTGCTGCCGGAAACCCAGATTCCGTCCTCGCCCGCCGAGGTGATTTTGTTTTTCTTAAGGACGGCTTTTGTACTTTTTTCCGTTACATTGATGCCGTTCTTCTTCGGCGAGGTGATGGTGTTCGCACTCACACTGCAGTTTTTTGAATCGTGCAGGCGGATCCCGTCCTCGCCCGTTTTCTCAATGATGTTGCTGCTTACGGCGTTGCCGGAACTTTTTACGGTTACATGGATGCCCGTTTTCCCGGAGGATGTGACGGTATTCCGGATGATTTTATTATTTTGGGAAGAATAGACCCAGATCCCCGCTTCCGCCGCCTGCGTGATTTCATTGTACTGTACTGTGTTGGCGGAACAATCATCCGAAATATGGATGCCGGTTGTGCCCGGTTTTGTGATCATGTTTTTATCCGTGTCCTTTGCCTCTTTATCCGTTGTTCCAAGCACACAATTTTTCACCCCGCTGTAAAGATGGATGCCGGAACCTTTCGGGGCGGTCAGCTCATTCCCCGCGACAACGGCACCGTCCGAACCTGTGTAAATGCCGATTGCCGCCTGACCTCCCGCATTTTTTATGGCATTGTTCCGGATTACTGCCGATGTGCTGCCCTGCTCAATCAGGATCCCGTTTGCTTTTGTGTCGCTGATTTGGTTTCCGGAAATTTCCAGTTCTGGCGCATGTGTTGCGAAAATCCCATAACGGCGGCTGCCGGAAATCGTGTTGTTCCTGACGGTGACTCCCGGCAGCGGGATTTCTTCCGAGCCACAGATGCGCACCGCGTCGCCTTCGGTCTTTCCTTTATTTCCCATTACGAAAGTATTGTCCTCGACCATGACATTGCAATTTTCCGGCAGGGCAAGGGTTCTTTCTTTTAACGGTTTTAAATACATTTTCCCGTCATCCGCGCTCTCCTTCACATCAAGCCATGTGTAGACAAATACGCCCCAGCCGCAGTTTTCAAAGGTGTTTTCCGATACGGTCGTATTTGTATAATTGAATAATTTAAAAGCAATGTCCGATATGTTTTTTACGGTGTTATTTTTCAATATAATCCCATCATGATAAATGCCTTTCACGGTTGTGTGGCTTCCGAACGCGCGGGAAAAGTCATGGAAGCTGCAGTTTTGAATCCTGATGTTGCGGCATGGCAATTCATCCCAGAAAACATCCTGGAATGTCGGGGTGGTTTCCACATCGTGGGCAATATCAAACTGCACGGCTTCTTTTTCGGTTTTGCCGTCGCCGCCCCTGCCGTAGCCGTAAAATTCACAGTTTTCCACGGTCGCGTTCTCGGTGCCGGAAAACACGATCAGGTGGCTTCCTTCCGGAACATTGCAGAGCACCGCGTCCTTGACGGAAACGCCGCTGCAATGGATGAAGCGGAAGGTCTCGGTTCCTTCCTTCCCGTCCATGACCGGTTTACTGTCCCAGATCCCGCCTTCCACCGCAATGTCATGGCAACCGCCGTAACCTCCTTTATCATCCACCAACTTTCCCTCAAGCATTGCGCCATACACTTTTGTTTTCTTAAAATGGGCATCTTTCGATGCGCGGATGGTCGTATTGGAAGACAGGTAGAGCGTGCCATCCAGCTCGTAACTGCCCCCCGGGATGTTGACGACCAGCTCGTCATAGCATCCGTCCGCGTTTGAATCCAACAGTGCCTGCAGCTCCTTTGTCTGGCTTCCTGCCACTGCCGTGACTTCCTTTACTTTTTTGCCTGCTTCCTCCACGGCCTGCGCCAAGCATGGCACGGAAAAAACAGCAAGTGGCAATGAAAGCATCGCCCCCATCACCACTCTGCATATGGTTTTTTTTGTTTTCTTCCCGATTGGTTCCATTTTTTACCCCTTTCTGGGCGTTCCAGAATCTGCTCTGTGCCCGCGCGGATGCGGCCGGAAAATTTTTTATTTCCCCTTCCGCCGCTGTTTAATTTATTTTTGGGTGTTGGAACTTTTTATCGGCCATTTTCATTATAAATTACAAGTTCTTTGCCCTCCAGCGCTTCCATTCCCGGACGGGGTTCGCCACAAAGTTCATCAGCTTCCCGAAGAATGGGTTGCCAAGCACTAAGGCAGCGGCCACACAGGCCGGGATGCTAAGCAGCATATACCTTCCCGGAAGTTTCTTGATTTTTGTGAAAACACCCGCATACACCAGGATATCCCG
>CAYMGZ010000002.1:9692-13494 GCA_964390095.1 uncultured Lachnospiraceae bacterium
TCCCGCACAAAAATATGTAGGATATAGACGGCAAGGGAATACTTCCCGACATAGGAAAACCACATTTTCCTGCGCGGCACTGCAAGTACACATGCCATGGAAACAAGTGCTGCAAAAAGATAAAGCCCACCCCGGATGAAAAAACCGTAAGGGGCATACGTTTTCAATGCCACGCTATACGGTGTCCCGCCGAACACAATCCTTGCACAACTTTTGAGCGGATTGCCAACAAAGACAAAATAACTTGCCGCCGCAAGCAGGAATACCACTGCCAAGATGCGCATTTTACCATATCTTTCCACAAACCCCATCAGCTTTTCCCGCGGAAGATACAGCCCTGCCGCAAAAAATGGCAGGAACACCAACATGCGGGAGAAGGTGAGGAATGTGCCCACATTATCTGCGTAGCCGACCAACAGCCCTGCAAGAACCGTGACGGCCAACCCCACCGCCGGTCTCATGGACAAAAGAAGCGGCACGAGCACATACCATGCGGATAATGCCAGCAGATACCATGCGGCACTTTCGATATCAAAAAACTCCAGTTTTGCCGGATGCCCAAAAGCGCGGGCAGTCCCGCAATTGACCAGACGGAAAAATACAAACAGCCACAGCGTGGAAAAATAGCGCTCCCCCCGGAATTTTCCGTCCTTCATCACGGTTTTCGCCAGATAGCCGGACGTAAAAGCAAAACACGGCATATGGAACGTGTGGATAAAATAATAGAGGCGTGTCAATTCCCCAACCGAGCGCAGTTTTGTATTTACATGGCCAAAAATTACCAACACAATCAAAAACGCTTTCAGATTATCAATAAGGTTGTCACGATTATCTTTTAATTCATTCTTTTTGTTAGGAGAGAACTGCCCCCCCCTGGTCATTTCCTGTGTCTTTTCAGCCACAGGACTTCCCTTTTTGCCTTTCCACACTGTTCCCATCCTGATCATTACCCTTTCTGTGTGTCCGTGTTTGTGGCTTCTTCCGTAAATTCCTTGACAGCTTCACGTTCCTGCTCGTTCAGGATGTTCTCGATATCAAGCAGGATTACAAGCTGGCCTTTCCTCTCCGCGATGCCTTTGATATAACTCGTCTCCGCACTCCGGATGATCGGTGGGGCAGGGCGGACCAGGTTCTCCTCGATCTCGATGATCTCCACAACGGAATCGACTTTGTAACCAATCAGGGTTCCCTTGCAGTTTGTTATAAGCAGCTGTGTTGCCGCCGTTCCCGAAACCTCCTCCATACGGAATTTTTTTCTCAGGCTGTAGATTGGGATGACATTGCCACGCAGATTTAAGATACCAATGATATGCGCTGGGGCGTTCGGAACCGGAACAATCTTTGTGTAATTTTCAATCCCGCTTACCAGCGAAATATCCATGCCGTATTCTTCACTTCCCAATCTGAATATGACTTGCTTTGTCGTCATTTTATTTATAATCCTCCATGTCCACGCTATTTTTCTTCCCCGGGTTTTATGTTGATCCACTTCAAATATGCATTGATGAACGGATCAATCCCACCGTCCAATACCCCCTGCGCATTCGCAATCTCCGCCCCGGTACGGTGGTCTTTGACCATTGTGTAGGGCTGGAGCACGTAGGAACGTATCTGGTTGCCGAAATTGATGTCGCGCACCTCACCGCGGATCCCGGATTCCTTCTCCTGGTTTTCCTGTTGCTTGAGCAGATATAGCTTTGCTTTCAACATCTGCATCGCTTTATCCTTATTTTGGAACTGCGAGCGCTCGTTCTGGCACTGCACGACAATCCCGGTCGGGAGATGCGTGATGCGGATGGCGGATGATGTTTTGTTGACATGCTGCCCGCCTGCGCCGCTGGAACGGTAGGTATCAATGCGCAGATCCTCCTCGTTGATCTCCACATCCAGATCTTCCTCAATGTCCGGCATGACATCGCACGAGACAAAGGAAGTCTGGCGCTTCCCTGCCGCGTTGAACGGCGAGATGCGCACAAGGCGGTGAACGCCGCGCTCGGATTTTAAATGCCCGTAGGCATTTGGCCCGTTGATCTGGATCGTGATGGATTTTATGCCCGCCTCATCCCCGTCCAGAAAATCGAGGATCTCGGTCGTATAGCCTTTGCGGTCCGCCCATTTCTGGTACATGCGGCTTAGCATGCTTGCCCAGTCACAGCTTTCCGTACCGCCCGCACCCGCGTGCAGCGTAAGGATGGCATTGTCCTTGTCATACTCCTCCGAAAGCAATGTGTCAAGGCGCAATTCCTCGAATTCCTCGACAAACGCATCCGCTTCCTTTTGGATTTCCGGCACCATCGAGACATCATTTTCCTCATTTGCCAGATCAATCAGCATATAGATGTCCTCGTAGCGCTGTTTTAAGTCGGCGTACTGTGCGATGATGTCCTTTAGGTTTTTGAGTTCTTTCACGTAGGCCTGGCTTTTTTCCGTGGAATCCCAAAAGCCCGGCTCCTCCATGATACCCTCGATTTCTTCGACCCTTAATTTCTTATTAGCGAGGTCAAAGTGAATCCCCCACTTCAATTAACGGTTTATCATACGTGCCAAGGGTATACTTGACCTGGTCCAATTCAACCACTAATCTCACCTCTTTCTTATTTTAAGTTCCGCATATGACCGGACGGTACCAATGACCGGGGAAGAAAAACTCCGTCCGCATGGCTCCCGGACTTTTTCTTCCGGCACCGTCCGGTCATATGCTGTTTTAAGTTCCGCAAGTGCCCTCCCAGTACCATTGACCGGGGAAAGGAATTTTTGTCCGCATGGCTTCCAAAAATTCCTTTCCAGCACTGTCCGGGCACTTGCTGTTTTAAGTTCCGCAAGCGTCCTCCGCCTCTTTCAAGCTTTTCTGCCACAGCAGAATTTATACTTTTTCCCGCTCCCGCACGGGCATAAGTCGTTCGGCTGCACCTTCTTTGCGGCACGCTTGACCGGCTGCTTTGCCACCGAGTCGTCCTTGTTCGTTCCGGTTACTTTTGCCGCCTCCTCGCGCTCCACCTTCTGCTCAATCCGCAGGTGCATCAGACCGCGCACGGTGTCTTCCGCGATTGCGGTCGTCATTGCGTCAAACATATCGTAACCCATAAACTTATATTCCGTCAGTGGGTTCTTCTGGCCGAGCGCCTGTAAACCGATGCCCTGGCGCAGCTGGTCCATGTCATCAATATGGTCCATCCACTTGCGGTCAATCACGTTCAGCAGGATGATGCGCTCCACCTCACGCAATTGCTCCTTCTCCGGGAATTCGGCTTCCTTTGCCTCATAGAAGCGCACAACCTCCTCCTTCAGGTGCTGCGTGAGCGTGTCGCGCTTCCCGTGCTTTAAAAGTTCGTCGTTAAGCACAACCGGCGGGATCGGGAAGATCGGGAGCAACAGGCTGTTCAGCTCCGCCAGGTCCCATTCCTCCGGCAGCGCGTCCTCGGCGATACAGCGGTTCACCGCGTTTTCCACCGTGTCCGTGATCATCTTGAAAATGGAATCGCGCATGTTCTCGCCGTCCAAAACCTTGCGGCGCTCGCCATAGATGATTTCGCGCTGCTCGTTGTTGACTTGGTCATATTCCAGCAGGTTCTTGCGGATGCCAAAGTTGTTGTTCTCGATTTTTTTCTGCGCCTTTTCAATCGCGCTGCTTAACATCTTATGCTCGATCTGCTCGCCGTCCGGAAGCCCGAGGGAATTGAACATCGAGATCATGCGCTCCGAGCCGAACAGACGCATCAGGTCGTCCTCCAGCGAGATATAAAAACGGGATTCACCCGGGTCACCCTGACGGCCGGCACGCCCGCGCAGCTGGTTGTCGATA
>CAYMGZ010000002.1:13504-28351 GCA_964390095.1 uncultured Lachnospiraceae bacterium
ACGCCTTGATTCGTGGCGCTCCGTGCCGATGATCTTTAAGCCGCCAAGCTCCGTCACACCCTCGCCCAGCTTGATATCCGTACCACGGCCCGCCATGTTCGTCGCGATTGTCACCGCGCCCATCTGGCCTGCGTCCGCCACGATCTCCGCCTCAAGCTCATGGAATTTTGCGTTCAAAACTTTATGCGGGATCCCGCGCTTTTTCAGGAGTGCGCTGATCTCCTCGGAAGCCTCAATGGTGATCGTCCCGACTAAGACCGGCTGCCCCTTTTCATGTGCGCTTGCAATTTCCTCAACCACGGCGGTAAGCTTTTCCCTCTTGGTCTTATAAACGGCATCATTTAAGTCTTTCCTTGCAATCGGGCGGTTCGTCGGCACCTCGACCACGTCCATGCCGTAAATCTCACGGAACTCGTTCTCCTCCGTCAGCGCCGTACCGGTCGCGCCACATTTCCTTGTATATTTGTTGAAGAAATTCTGGAAGGTGATCGTGGCGAGTGTCTTGCTCTCACGCTTTACCTTGACATGCTCCTTCGCCTCGATTGCCTGGTGCAGGCCGTCGGAATAGCGCCTGCCCGGCATGATGCGCCCGGTAAAATCATCGACAATCAGCACTTCGTCATCCTTGACTACATAGTCCTTATCGCGCGCCATCAGGTAATGTGCGCGCAGCGCAAGGATGATATTGTGCTGGATCTCAAGATTCTGCGGGTCGGCAAGGTTCTCGATATGGAAGAATTTTTCGACCTTCCCGACACCTTCCTCCGTGAGGTTGACATTCTTATCTTTCTCATTGACGATAAAATCGCCGGACTCCTGCGAATCCTCACCCATGATGACATCCATCTTCGAGAGTTCTTTCTCGGTCCCGCGCTTTAACTGGCGAGCCAGAATGTCACAGGCTTCGTACAGGCTCGTGGATTTCCCGCTCTGCCCGGAAATGATCAGCGGTGTCCTCGCCTCGTCGATCAGCACCGAGTCCACCTCGTCGATAATGGCAAAATGCAGGTCACGCATGACAAGCTGTTCCTTGTACTTCACCATGTTGTCGCGCAGGTAGTCAAAACCAAATTCATTGTTCGTGCCGTAGGTGATGTCGCAGGCATAGGCTTCCCGGCGCTCGTCGTTGTTCATGCTGTTTAAGATACAGCCGACCGTAAGGCCAAGGAAACGGTGGATTTGCCCCATCCACTCCGTATCGCGTTTTGCCAGGTAATCGTTGACCGTAACCACATGGACCCCCTTGCCCTCCAAGGCATTGAGATAGGAAGGGAAGGTTAACACCAGCGTCTTGCCCTCGCCGGTCTTCATCTCCGCGATGCGGCCCTGGTGCAGGATGATGCCGCCTAAAAGCTGAACATGGTATGGTCTCTGCCCAAGTGTGCGCTTCGCCGCCTCCCGCACGGTCGCGTAGGCTTCAACAAGCAGGTCATCCAGTGTCTCGCCCGCCTTTAAGCGCTCCTTAAACTCCACCGTCTTATGCGCGAGCTCCTCATCGGAAAGCTTTTCATATTCCGGCTCCAAAGCCTCAATCTGGTCAGCCAAAGGCTCGATCCTCTTGATCTCGCGCTCACTGTGGGTTCCAAATATCTTTGTAATTAATCCCATTTGTTCCTCCATTTACTGCGGCTCTTTTTCTGCACTCCCCTTTCCGCCGTGCATACCGCATTCACTGTCTGTTTTAAGCCACTTACCGCCAAACGCAATAAGCCTTATACGTCATTGTACCATTTCATTGCAAATCATTCAACTAATTTTTTCGGGGAAAGCAAAAAAAATGAAAAGGAACCACAAAAACCGGCCGACATCACACATCAATGTGCATTGCCGGCCAATTTTCCCTATTTTAACAAAGCATTTGGTCTAAAAAACCCCACACCCCCAAGGAACATCCGACACTTTCTGGCATACCCTGGTCATATCCGCCCCTGCGGCAGTTTCCTAAAATTCCGGCTCAATGATGCCGTAAGTTCCGTTCTTCCTCTTATATACCACGTTGACCTCATCCGTGTCCGCATTGCGGAACACATAGAAACTATGGCCGGTCAGTTCCATCTGGACGCAGGCTTCCTCCGCATCCATCGGCTTCATCGCAAAATGCTTTACCTTGCTGATGACAATCTCCTCGTCCTCGTCCTCATCCTCCTCGATGAAAGCCTGGCTTAGGCTCTGTACGGATTGTTTCTGGTCAACCAATTTATTCTTGTATCTGCGCAGCTGCCGCTCAATCACTTCCTCGATCAGGTCGATGGAGGCATACATATCGCTGCTTACCTGCTCTGCGCGGATGATATTCCCCTTCATCGGGATCGTCACCTCGACCTTCTGCCGCTCCTTCTCCACGCTGAAGGTCACATGGACTTCCGTATCCGCTGTAAAATAGCGTTCTAACTTTCCTAACTTATCATAGATTGCACTTTTCAACCCTTCTGTAACATCAATATTTCTTCCACTGATGATATAACGCATAGGCTCCACTCCTTTTTCTGACAAATTCCGCCGGAACACCCCCGATGCCTGATTCCCTCCTCAAAAAGAATGTATTTTTGATGGTCTTCCTAGACTTGTCTAAATTATACTGCATTTTGGTCTGAATTGCAAGACAAAATAAGGTTTTTTGCTTTCGATCGCATCATTTCTTTTTTTATGTTTTTTGACAAATTTACCAGTAATCACAAAACAAACGTTCGAACTTGACAGCAAAAGATTATTCACATTTCCACGCATGCAAATTGTGGATATTGTGGATAACTTCGTGTATAACTCAAATTTTCCGTAAAAACGGGTGCATATCCTTGTGGATAAGTTGGTATTTCTTTTTTCTCTTTTTTTTTGACACGGTTTTGGTCTTTGTTTTTCTTTCTTTTTTTGTGCAGTTTATACAAACCGTAATTTGTCAACGATAATCCGGCAAAAATCAATTTTCAGTATTTTCAAAAAATAAGGCGAATTTCCTTGTGTTTTTTTTATAATGTGATATACTGGAAATGCAGGAAGATTACTTTGTCAATGCAGCACATCCCGATCCGGCACCGGAGGGGATATGCAAACCTTAAAACAGGAGGCGATTTTAAAATGGATATTCCTTCACTTTCCGTAGCCCTCTCGCAGGCAAATGTCATGAACCAGGCGGGAACTGCCGTTCTTTCCATGGCACTCGATTCCACGGGCCGGGAAACGGCGAGCCTGATTGAGATGATGGATGCCTCGGCGCAGCCTTCCGCTGCCGCTACCCGGATGATGGAGCAGTCCGTCCACCCGAACCTTGGGGCAAACATTGATATCAGTATCTAAATCATTTTTTACAGCCAGAAAAAGCCTGCCGGGAAGTGATATCACCCGGCAGGCTTTTTTGTTGTCCCCATTTTTGTTTTCCTTATTTTTCCGCTGCCCTGGTTTGTTTTTTTAACCGGGGACACCCGTGCGCCGCAAATCCCGTCAAAGCACCTCATTCAGCGTCATTAGCGTCAGCAGCAGCACGACCGCCGCCACAAGCGGGATGGAAAAGAGGCGTGCGCACACCTTCCATCCCCCGTTTTTTACCATCTCCCCTTCTTTCTCCTCCCCACCTTTCTTCGCAAAGATTGCGCAGACAGCCGAAAGCCGCCCTTCCTTCCATGCGATCTGCCGGTAGATCACGACCGCCGCCGCCGTTCCAATCACTGCCATCGGAAGATATGTCCGCAGCACACTTCCAAAGGTCTGTGCTGCCATACCTTCCGCGACATCCAGCGCCTGTGCCATCTCCTGCGGAAAGCGTTCCGAAAATATTTCCATAAGATGCAGGAGCACAACGGATGTGCCATTGATAAAGAAATGCAAGAGCATGGAAGAAAGGATGGAATCCGTCGCCTCAATGACCAAACTAAAAATGATGCCCATCACAAACGCATAGGAGAATTGGTTCCAATTTGCATGCATGATCCCGAAAAGAAATGCCGAGAGCAAAATGCCGCCAACCGGTGCTACCTTCCGGTACTCATTGTAAAACAGGCCACGGTAAACGGATTCCTCAAAAATGCACGGCAACAGCGCGATCAGCACCAAACTGACCGCGAAAGGATGCCCTGCAACCACCTGCTGCATCGTCTCCGTTGTTGTATTTTCCACAAAAAGCATAGAAAATGCGTTGATCAGGGTCATCAACGGCATGATGGCAATGTAAAAAAGAAAAAGCAGCAGCACCGTACTCCCATGGATTTTGTTCAGGCGCACCGTGCGCGCATAATCCCGTTTCCCCGCAATGATCCAGATTGCCCCCGGTGCCGCCAACAGAACTTCCGAGAAAAGCAGGCGCGCCCCATAATCCGGGAACATGCGGCCAAGCGGCAGGAAGGATGCCGTAAGCGAGATCAGGACAGTGATAAGGAACATTTGGTTGATTCTTTTGATATTCATAAGCATTCCCCCCGCTTTGTTTTCTTTTTTTATTTTAACCGAAAACGGTGCTTCTGTCAATTACCGCATAAAAACGGGGACAAGCCGATTTTTCTATCCTTGCATTGTCAAAAAAAATATGCTAATATAGGGAAAGAAAACCAAAACGGAACAAAAATAAAACCTGCAGAAAGCCCACACGGAAAAGAGGTATGAGATGAAACTTGGTATGGTTCAGGAACTTGAGATCGTAAAAATAACGGAAAACGGCGTATATCTTTCCGCCCCCGCCAACGCAGGGGCAACGGGCAATGCCCCGGAAGACCTGGCAGTCCCCAAGGTGCTTTTACCTAAAAAACAGGTTCCTAAAGACGCGCAGCTTGGCGGGAAACTCACGGTTTTCCTATACAAAGATTCCGAAGACCGCCCGATTGCCACAACGACCATCCCACCGCTCACACTTGGTTCCACTGCAGTGCTTCCGGTAAAAGAGGTCACAAGAATCGGCGCGTTTTTAAGCTGGGGGCTCGCAAAGGACTTGCTCCTCCCGTTCAAGGAGCAGACCGTGCGCGTAAATACAGGGGACAATGTCCTCGTTGCGCTCTACATTGATAAGAGCGGCAGGCTGTGCGCCACCTCAAAAGTGTATGATTACCTGCGCACCGATTCCGGATATCAAGTAAATGATACCGTAAGCGGCCTCGTCTACGAGGTAATCGAGGCATTCGGCGCTTACGTTGCCGTGGATCACCGCTATTCCGCCATGATCCCGAACCAGGAGCTGTTCACGCCATTAAAACCGGGGGATGCCGTGACCGCCCGCGTAAAGAAAATCCTGCCGGACGGCAAACTTACGCTTGCCATCCGTGAGCCTGCCTACTTACAGCTTCCCGGTGATTCGGCATTGATTTACGAAAAATTGGTTGCCGCCGGAGGTTTCCTCCCGTACCATGACAAAACCGACCCGGAAACCATCAAATCCGTCTTCTCCTTAAGCAAAAACGCTTTCAAGCGCGCCATCGGGCATTTACTCAAAGAAGGGAAGATCACCCTTTCCGATGTCGGTATCAAAGCGGTGGGCATGGACAGTTCCCATGCACACCGCTTAAAAAAATAAGAAGGGCAGCCGGGGGATTCATTTATAATTCTCCGGCTGCCCTGTTTTCGCTGTTACTTGCCGTCCAAAAACCTCATCCTTGCATTTGTATTTGTTTCTTTCTTGATTGCCACCTTCGGCTCCTCCGATCGGTACATATTCCCAAGGTTATTGGCAAGCTTATCCTTGCAGGCCTTGCAAAAACGCCCGGAACGCAGCATTGCACCGCAGCGCTCACATGCCAGGCCTACCTGCGAGGATTCCGAAAACTCAAGCCTCTCCTCACGCACCCACTGGCGCAGCTGCTGTACGGAAACATCATTTTTCTCCGCCACCTCATTGATGTCGGCTCCCTTGTGTTCATAAATATAATCTTTTACCTGCTGGAACTTATCCTCCAGTTCCTTCCGGCATGCTTCACAGAGTGGCATACCCCCAATGTAGTTGAACAATCTTCCGCAGCCTTTACAGTTCCTTACTTCCATATGCGACCCTTCTTTCTTTATTAGTTTGTGGAAGCACCGATTGCCATGCAAAGGGCTGTCACCGTCTTTGCACCCGCGCGCTGCAGAACTTTTGCGCATGCATCAAGCGTACTTCCCGTTGTATATATATCATCCACGAGCATTATGCCGTGGTAATCCACTTTCCTTGTAGGATCAACCTCAAAAGCGTCCTTCAACATCTTGACGCGCTCCCTGTGGTTTAAGTCCTTCAACCGCTCTGTCTGCTTTGTCCGCAAAAGATAATGCGTATCAACCGCAATCCCCATCGCCCTCCCGATCTTTACCGCCAAAAGTTCCGCCTGGTTAAACCCACGCTGCGCACGCCTTGTGCGGTGGACGGGTACCGGGACCAGCACATCCGGCTGCTCCCGCCTTATTTTCCCCCCGTACAGCCGCACCGCCTCCGCCGCGTAAAAATCCGCGAATTCCTTGCGGGAATGATATTTGAATTCACTCAGGGAATGGCGCATGTTCTCCTCATACTGCCATACTGCGTAATTCCTCGCATAATGGAAATCCCGCTTTTTGCACTCACTGCAATATTCCTTCTCCATGGATATGATCTGCCGTCCGCAGCGCTTGCAGGCAGGCTCACGGACATAACAAAGTTTCTTTTTACAGGGCGCATGTACCAGCGCCCCGCGCGGCGTGACGATCTCCATGCACACCGGGCAACGCCTTGGGTAGAGGATTCCCCCCGCCCATGAAAAAAACTTCCGCAAATAAGCTGCATTTTCCCCTTGCATCCACCCTCCCCGTTCTTTGTCAGAGCTTTTCCGGATAAACCCCGGCATGAATTAGTGTGCGCAGGGCTTTCACAACCGCTTCCTTATCTTCCTTGTAGGTTACACCAAACCATTTGTCCGGGGTCTTTAAGACTTTGACCGATGCCCGCCCTTCCTGGATCATCGTATCAATCACCTGCGGGAGCAAATATTCCGACTTAATATCTTTGGCACCGCCATCCTTTAAAAAGTCCACAAAGCCATCGGATAGCTCCGCAAGGAAATCCGGTGTCACCCCCCACATGTTCATGGAAACCGCACTGCTAAGCGGCAACCGTACCGGTTCACCCGCCGCATCCTTTCCCTCGGCATAATCTTCTTTCTTTGCGATCCCGAACGTCTCCGTCACTTTTTTTAAGCTGCCCGTCGCATCCACCGTGCACACGCCGCGCGTCACAACCCCGTTTTCACTTAAGGTATTGCCAAGGATAAACCCGGCCATGCAATACTGCCCCTTCTTTGTGAGATCCGCGCCCGCAAGGAAATCATGCACCTTCACGAATGCTTCCCTCCCGTAATAATCATCCGCATTGATGATGGCAAACGGCTCCTTCACCGCACCAAGGCACGAGAGCACCGCATGCCCCGTCCCCCACGGTTTTGTGCGCCCCGCAGGCACCGTGAAACCATCCGGCAGTGCCGTCAGCTCCTGAAACACATACTCCGTCTCAATCTTCTTCTCAACCCGGTTTCCGATGACCGCCCGGAACTCTTTTTCAAGGTCACGCCGCGTAATAAAAACTACTTTATCAAAACCCGCCGCTTTCGCGTCGTATATGGAATAATCCATGATGATCTCCCCGGAAGGACCTACTTTTTCCAACTGTTTGATCCCCCCGCCATAACGGCTGCCCATTCCCGCCGCCATAATCACAAGTGCCGTCTTATTCATCCTTGTAAAACTCCTTTCCATCCCCGTTCTTTACGGTTCTTGCGGGGACAGGCAAACACAACCACAAACTTTTGCTGATACCTCAATTATACCATACATTTATCAGGAATGCACTACTTTTTTTCTTTTCCCGCGCCTTGCAAGATCCCCTTGCTTTTCCAGTCCTCCTGCATGATCTCCCGGATGCAGGAGGCAAGGCCGGAATAGCGCTTCTGCTCGCTCTCATTGTCGATCATCGCCTGCACCGTCTCCGGGCTCCCAACAATCGTGACGCAGCGCTTTGCCCTTGTCACCGCCGTGTATAGCAGGTTCCGGTTGAACAGCATGCGCGGCCCGCCGAGCAGCGGGAGCAACACGGCCGGGTACTCACTGCCCTGCGATTTGTGGATCGTGACAGCATAAGCAAGTTCCAGCTCCTCCAGCTGCCCGAACGGGTACTGCACCACACGCCCCTCATCAAACTCAATTGTCATTTCCTCCGCAAAAGTATTGATCTGGCGGATAACCCCGGTATCACCGTTAAATACACCCTCGCCTGCCTCAACCGTGATACCGTGGCGGCTTTTGACCTCCCATGCAAGCTGGTAATTGTTGCGGACCTGCATTACCTTGTCCCCCTCGCGGAAGATGGTCTGCCGGAATTCCTTCTGCTGTTTTTGTGGTGACGGCGGGTTCAGATATTGCTGCAAAATCTGGTTGAGGCGCTCCACGCCGAGTTCCCCCTTGCGCATCGGTGTAAGCACCTGGATATCATATGGCGTTGCTTCTACGTATCTTGGCAGTTTATCGCGGATCAGCGCGATCAAAACCCCTGTGACTACATTGACATCCATACGTTTTAGCATGAAGAAATCTTTACTTTTATTATCTAACCGGATCGGTTCCCCCGCGTTGATTTTGTGGGCGTTCACGATGATGTCGCTCTCCGATGCCTGCCGGAAGATTTTTGTCAGCCGGACCACCGGGAAGGCTCCCGAGCGGATGAGGTCACGCAGGACATTGCCGGGGCCGACGCTTGGCAGCTGGTTGACATCACCGACCAAAACCACGCGCGTGCCGACCGTCACCGCCCGCAAAAGCGCGTGCATCAGGCTGATATCGACCATCGACATCTCATCGATGATCAGGACATCGGTCTCCAACGGATTGTTCTCGTTGCGCTCAAAATGCGCCGCCGCATCTTCCGCCAACCCTTTGGATAGTTCGAGCAGGCGGTGGATGGTGCTTGCCTCATGCTTTGTCGTTTCCTTCATGCGCTTTGCCGCGCGCCCCGTCGGTGCCGCAAGCAGGATTTCCATGCCCTCCGCCTCAAAGAAACGGATGATCGCATTGATTGTTGTTGTTTTTCCGGTTCCCGGACCCCCGGTCAGCAAAAAGACCCCGCTTCTTGCCGCCGTCATCACGGCCTGTACCTGCTGCTCCTCCAGTTCCAATGCCAAATCCTTCTGCAGGCGGGCAAGGCTTGCGCAAAGTTCCGGTTCCGACAGGTCGTAGGAAACATTCAAGTCAACCAACATCCGCGCCGTGTTCAATTCCATGTAATAGTAATTTGAGGAATAAACACACACGGTATCCCCATCCGTTTTGTAAATAACCTTCCTGGCCAGACGAAGCTGCTCCAACTGCTCCTCCACCTGCCCCGGCATGACATCCAAAAGCTGCGCGGTATAGCGCAGCAGTTCCGGCATCGGCAGGTAAACATGCCCGCCGCCCGAAGCCTGCACGAGCGCGTACAGGATGCCGGCACCGATGCGGTATTCCGAATCTTTGGGGATTCCGACCCTTGCGGCGATCTCATCCGCGATTTTAAAACCGACCCCATGGATGTCCTCCGCCAGCCGGTACGGATTTTCCTGCAAGACCGCATGCATCCTCTCCCCATAAAATTTGTATATTTTCACCGCGAGGTTCGTCGAAATCCCATACTGCTGTAAAAACAGCATCGCACTGCGCATCCCGCGCTTTTCCTCGAACTGGGCGGCAAAATCCTGTGCCATTTTCTGGCTGATCCCCTTGATTTCCGCAAGGCGTTCCGGTTCCTCATCCATGATGCGGAACGTGTCTTCCTTAAATTTTTTTACTATGCGTGCCGCAAGTGCCGGGCCAATGCCACGGACCGCGCCAGAGCCAAGGTAGCGCTCCATCGCCAGCATGTCCTCCGGTTGCCTGATCTCACACGATTTTACCTGGTACTGTTCCCCATAGAGCGGATGCGAGGTATAACCGCCCGTCAGTTGGACGTACTCCCCCTCGTTGATGAATGTAAAGGTGCCGACACAGGTAATTTCTTCCTTCTCCTTCTCTGAGACGGTGAATACTGTGTAGCCATTTTCCGCATTGCGGAATACTATTTTTTCAACATAACCCTCTACCATTTCGTCCATACCGTTCTCCATTCCGTCCATGATTAGGGCAATTCCTGCCCCGTGCAAAGAAAGCCGGGAACGTACCGTCCCCGGCTTGTAAAAGCTTTCCTGATTGGCTGTCGGCTACAACCCCTGGTTGCGCTTCATGGACTCATACAACTGCCGTGCCAGCCCAAGTTCCCCGTTGTCCGCGATGGAATTTGCAACCTGTGTGTACATGATATCCCCAAACTGTTCCAGATATGGGCTTTCTTCCTCATCCTCATCTTTCGGGATTGTCTTTTCCATGCCCTTTAGCATCTGCTCCACGAGATATACCTCAAATTCCTTGCAGGATTCAAGCAGTTCCGCATCGCTCGCCGATGCGACATCCATTCCGGCAAGCGTGCCGGAGAGCTTCTCCGCCTTGGTCGCAGACCGTGAAGTCAGGGAATTGTTCAGATAATAATCCGCCCCAATTGATATGCTCATAATTTCCCCCGTTTCTTCTATTCATTCCACAGAACCCTTTTCGCCTTCACCGTGGGAAAAATCCTCCCACTCCCTGCAGGATCCTGCCTTTCGTTCCAAAAACCCCGCCTTTACCGCGGGAAAAAACTTCCCGCCCCGCGCAGGAGCTTACTGTTTTTTATCCCCTAAACCTTAGCTCCTTAAGTTATTCGCCTGCTGCAGCATCTCATCGGATGCCTGGATGACCTTCGAGTTCATCTCATACGCGCGCTGCGTGACGATCAGGTTGACGATCTCGTCCGCCGTCTGCACGTTCGATGCCTCCACATACTGCGCCACGATCCGGCTGCGGCTGATGTTCGTATCCACCCCTTCAAGGCGTGGCTCACCGGACGCGTCCGTCGCCTGGTACAGGCTGCCCGAAAGCTTTAACAGCCCCGCCGGGTTGTTGAACTGCGTCAGGGCAAGTGTCGCAACGGTCTGTGTCGTATTGCCGTCCGGTTCATACAAAAGATTTCCGAACTGGTCAAACGTCAATTTCGAAGTGTCATAGGTTGCCGGGAAAGAAATTGCCTGCCCATTGATGTCAAGCACCGGATAACCATCCGAATTGCAGAGCATCACATTCGTTCCGTTCATGCCAAGTTTGAACGAACCGTTCCTTGTATAGCCCACCGTGCCATCCGGGCGGCGCACCGAATAAAAACCCTCGCCGTCGATTGCCGCGTCAAGCCATTGACCGGTCTCTGTCAGTGACCCCTGCTTAAAATTCGAGACGATCGAAGCCACGCGCACACCAAGCCCGACCTGGCCGATCACCGGCTTCGGGTTGCCCTCATGGTCCGTCACCTTCGTCTGGATTTTGGAGTAAAGCAAGGACTGGAACTCCGTCTGTTCCCTCTTATAGCCTGTTGTGTTGACATTTGCCAAATTGTTCGCGATATTGTCCAGGCTCGTCTGCTGTGCAATCATGCCTGACGCGCCCGTCCACAATGCTCTCATCATAATACAATACCTCTTCTTTTTTATGCCATATGCAGAAATATGTAGATATACTATTGTGATAAATTTATCCTTTTATGGCAGTATACTTATTATTCTTTATTTTCGTACACTTTTATTCCGGGACGAAAATAATTCCCTTATGAAACACTGCCGAGTGTCACGGATTTCTCAAGCGTGCTGTCCACGGTCTGGATTACCTTCTGCCCCGCCTCATACGCCCGCGTGATCGCGATCATGTTGACCATCTCCGAGACGACATTGACGTTTGACTGCTCCGTAAAGCCCTGGCGGATCAGGCCGGCTGCCTCTTTTTCCCGTGCCCCGTCCACCGGGAAGCATCTCGTCTCCCCGAACTTTTTCAGATAATCATAGTCCTCGAAATCCGTCAGGATGATGGTGTCAACCAACTCGCCGTCCGCATAGACGTTGCCCGCGACATCCACGGCCACATTGGCCGCGTCAACCGGGACCTGCAGCGGGCCGCCCTCCGCCATCAGATGGTTGCCGTCCACATCCACGACATAACCCTCCCGCGTGACCGTGAACTGCCCGGCACGCGTGTACTGGGTCGATGTCTGCCCGTTTGCGTTCGTGTACTGAACCGCGAAAAAACCGTCACCGTCGATCGCGAAATCAAAAGTATTCCCGCTTTCGCGCAGGGAACCCTGCTTATAATCCGTGTAAACCTCACCGATCTTCGTACCAAAACTCATCGTTCCGATCCGCTCCTGCCGCCAATCCACCGAAGCATCCCGGATCTTGACCATCATCTGCTGGTCGAAGGACTGGCTCGTCACGCCTTCCTTCTTGAAACCGACGGTCGCCGAATTCGCCAGGTTATTCGCGATCACATCCAGCCGGTTCTGCTCGTTTCTCATCCCCGTCCACGCGGTATATAACTGTCTGAACATTCCTTTCCTTGCCTTTCCATAAATTTAAGTCATGTATCTTTCAGCTTCTATTTCATCGGCTTGCTGTTCCCAAGAAATTCCACAAACTTCCCGGTTCCGATCGCAACAGCCGTCATTGGGTCTTCCGCCGTCATCGTTGTGATACCGGTCTTCTCCTCGATCAGTTCCTCAAGACCATAAAGCAGGCAGCCACCACCTGTCAGCACAATACCGCGGTCTGCGATATCCGCCGCGAGTTCCGGCGGGGTCTTCTCAAGCACACTGTGCACCGCCTCCACGATCTGGGAGGTCGTCTCGCGCAGCGCCTCCTCCGTCTCCTCCGAGGTCACGGAGATTGTCTTCGGAAGCCCGGTTACAAGGTTGCGCCCCCGCACATCCATCGCCACCGTCTCCGGCCTGCGGTAAGCGGAACCAATTTTAATCTTGATATCCTCCGCCGTGCGCTCACCGATTAACAGGTTATGTTTCTTGCGCATATAGCGGACAATCGCCTCATCGAAATCATCCCCTGCGATTTTGATCGACGTGCTCACCACCGTGCCGCCAAGCGATATGACCGCGATGTCCGTCGTCCCCCCGCCGATATCAACGATCATGTTGCCGCAGTGCCTTGCAATGTCGATGCCCGCCCCGATGGCCGCCGCAATCGGCTCCTCAATGATCGCGACCTCCCTGGCACCCGCCGTATAGGTCGCATCCTCCACCGCCTTCTTCTCCACTTCCGTGACACCACTCGGCACGCAGACACTGATGATCGGCTTGCGGAAACGCTGCTTGCCGACCGCCTTCTGGATGAAATACTTTAACATTTTCTCCGTCACGGTATAATCGGAGATGACACCCTGCCTTAGCGGGCGTACCGCCACAATATTGCCGGGCGTGCGGCCAAGCATCAGGCGCGCCTCCTCGCCGATTGCCTTGATCCGGTTCGTGTCGCGGTCGAACGCCACGACCGAAGGCTCCTTTAGGACAACGCCCTTCCCTCTTATATATACCAGCACGCTCGCGGTGCCAAGATCGATCCCGATATCACTTCCGCTCATAACTTTCTCCTTTCCAAAATCACATTCGTCTCTATCGTCCAATGCCCCTATCCTTAGCATTTTATCCAAATCGAAACATATTCAGTTCTATTATAAACGCTACACATGATTTTTTCAAAGGAATTTTTTAAAAGTTATAAAATATTTATCATTTTCCATGTACCTTTTCACATTTTTCCGATTTTCTGATAAAAAAAGCACTTATCCGACGGCCAGATCGACCTGCTGGATGACCCCTGCCTTCCCGTTTTCATGCAGGAAGACCCCACTCTGGCGCACGACGGCATTCGTGGAATTATCTTTTTCGGAATTGAGTGAAAATTCCGTTCCGATATGGCCAAGGTAAATCGCACCAACCCCCGCCACACCGAGCGCCACCAGCCTGTCATTGCCGGACTCATCCTTCGTCCAGATGCGCAGGTGGTTAAAAATCTCATCGTTCTCATCAATCCAGCCGTTCCCGTCCAGGTCAAACATTGCAAGGTCCGCAAAGCCGTTGCCGCTTTTTGTGCCAAACAATTCGCCCCCGTCATTGATCTTCCCGTCACCGTTGCAATCAAGTGCCAAAAAACCGCAGCCACGCGCAAGGAGGGAGACATTGTCAAGCTCGCCGTCACAGTCGATGTCAAAGAAAAATTTCTGGTCGGAAACCTCCGCCGTGCCCCCGTCCAAGTTGATCACAAGCGGGTCCATCAGCTGCATGGCACCATAATCAATCTGTACTGAAGTGTACTTGGCAAAAGTTCGCGACATTTCCGCCTCGATGTCAAACTCAATTGTCCTGCCATCCGCCGTCTTCACGGTTCCCGAAGAATAGAAAGAAGAAGCTTCGGTCTCCTCGTAAAAATGCTGCATCCCCATCGACCAGCCCTGGGTCGGCGCGACGGAACCCATAAGCTGCGGGATGGAAAGTTCCGTATCCCCATAGCCAAGCCCTAAAAGTTCCCGCATCAGCCGGTTCGTCTCCGCCTGTGCTTTTTTGATCACATCGCTCCCCGACATGCGGCGCACCCCCACGCTCTGTCCTGACAGAATTGTGAGCATATGGCGCAGCCCGTCATACTCCGTCTTCCCCATGCGGAAATCATCGTCGCCCTGCCCCGCAAAGGAAATTTTTCCCATTCCACCCTGTAACCCTGTCTGCCATGCCATCCGGCTGTTTTTGCCAGAAGCACCTGACCCTTTGCCTGTCTGCTGTTCGCCATCCGTAGCCGAGGGCGTTGTAGCCGCTGTACTGCCAATGGAATCCACGGCACCGCCCCAGCTATTATAGCGCACAGCCTGCATGTTCGTGCGGGAGAGGAAATATTGGTTCCTCATCGCAACATTGCTTGTCTGTATCACCATAGCTACACACCTCCAAGTATTTTTACTCCGGGCACAGGCTGACCGCCCGTGCAAAAAATATCTGCAAAA
>CAYMGZ010000003.1:0-23282 GCA_964390095.1 uncultured Lachnospiraceae bacterium
GGGGAAAAAGGGGAAAATTAAGGTGTGGGGGGTGATTTCGAGAGAACCCATGAAATGGAGTACAAGCATTTTGGGTATTTCTCGTGGATTGAAATGAAGAAAGATGTATGATTTGATTTTGAAGGTTTCTGAAAAGAATAGAAAAACCGCGAGTATTCGGTACTGCCCGGATACTCGCAAAACCCAAAAAGGAGCGTGAGGGAAAAATGCACTGGACAAAAGAACAGGAGCAGGTAATCTCGCTGCGAGGCCGCAACATCCTTGTGTCGGCGGCGGCGGGTTCCGGGAAAACGGCGACGTTGGTGGAGCGCATCATCCAGAAGGTGGTTGGGGGAACGGTTGGGGAAACGGGTGCGTGGAAGGTTCCCCCGGTGGACATTGACCAGCTTTTGATCGTGACCTTCACGCGCGCCGCCGCCGCCGAGATGCGGGAGCGCATCGGCGCGGCAATCGAGGAAAAACGCATGCAGCAGCCTGAAAACATGCATTTGCAAAGGCAGGCGCTTCTATTGCACAGTGCGCAGATCACGACCATTGACAGTTTCTGCCTCTCCGTCATCCGGGATTATTTCCATGAGATTGATCTGGACCCGGTTTTCCGGGTGGCGGAGGAGGAGGAGCTGACCCTGCTGCGCCACGAGGTGATCGAGGATGTGCTGGAGGAAGCATACGAGGCGGGGGAGGCGGATTTTTTAAGCTTTGCGCAAAATTACGGGGGGAAGCACCAGGATCTGAAGCTGGAGGATTATATCCTGCGGCTGTTCCAGTTTTCCGAGAGCTGCCCGTGGCCTGCCGAGTGGCTTTTGGGGCTGTGCGGTGGTGCGTGGGAAGGTGAAAAATGGCTGGACCTTGTGGTGCAGTCCGTAAAACGCAGGCTTTCGGACGCGCTTTGCTTTAATGACCGGGCACTTGCCATCTGTAATGAGCCGGACGGGCCAGTGTCTTACAAAGAGGCACTCTTGGACGATGCCGAACTGCTTTCGGGGCTGCTTGCCTGCCGGGATTATAACGCGCTCTCCCAGGCATTTGGCGGGATCAAATTTTCCGCGCTCTCGCGCAAGGCAATGCCGGATTGCGCTCCGGAGAAAAAAGAGCTTGTCAAGGCGCTGCGGGAGAAGGAGAAGGGCTGCATCAAGGACCTTTGCGAGGATTTCTTTTTCCAGGAGCCGGAGCAGATGGAGGCGGACGAGCGCGGGGCGGCGCGCTATGTGCGTGTGCTGGTAGGGCTGACGCTTTCGTTTCGGGAGAAATTTGCGAAGAAAAAGGAGGAGAAACATCTGCTTGATTTTTCGGATATCGAGCATTTTGCGCTTGACATTCTGGTGGAAAAAAAGGATGGTATCCCGGTGGCAAGGACGGCGGCAAAGGAGCTGCGCCGCCGTTTTGAGGAAATCATGGTGGATGAATACCAGGACAGCAACGAAGTGCAGGAAGCAATCCTTCGCAGTATTTCCAGGGAGGAGGAGGGCACGCCCAATGTCTTCATGGTCGGGGACATGAAGCAGAGCATCTACCGCTTCCGTCTGGCAAAGCCCGAACTTTTTCTGGAAAAATATAACAGTTACTCGCGAAAGGAGGGCAAATACCAGCGCATTGACCTGCACCAAAATTTCCGCAGCCGCAGGCAGGTGCTTGACAGCGTGAATGAACTTTTTTTCCGGCTGATGGGCAAGGAATTCGGGCAGATTGAGTACGATGAGGCGGCAGCCCTGTATCCGGGCGCAGATTACCTTGCAAGGGAGGGGGAGGGAACCGACAATGTGACGGAGCTTTTGCTTGTTCCGGATGGGGAGGATGGGGATGATGAGGGGGAGGAAGCCCCGCCGGAGGATGGGCCGGAGAGCCTTCTTTCCGGGGAGGAGGGCGAGGAGCGCGAGTATTCCAAGCGCGAGAAGGAGGCGCTTGCCTGCGCGGCAAAAATAAAGGAATACCGTGCCGGCCTTACGGTGCAGGACGGCAGGGGGGAAGGGGCATCCCTGCGCCCGTGCCGTTACGGGGATATTGTGGTTCTTCTGCGCACGATGAGCGGGTGGGCGGAGACGTTTACGAAGGTGCTGGCCGAGCAGGGCATCCCGGCGGTCTGTGATACCCAGAGCGGGTATTTTAATGTTCCGGAGATTAAGTGGATGTTAAATTACCTGCGCATCCTTGACAACCCGCGCCAGGATATCCCATACGTGAATGTCCTGCTCTCGCCGTTTGTCGGGCTGACGACGGATGAGCTGGCGGCCCTTAGGGAAAAAAACAGGCATGTGCCAATCGCTGCGGCGGTGAGGGCGTGTGCGGCACCTCCCGGTGGGGGGCGCGGTGGGAAAGAAAATGCGCTGGCGCGGCGGCTCGCGGATTTTTTGTGCATCTACGATGAATTGCGGGAGCGCAGCCGCATCCTCCCGGTGCCGGAACTGCTTATGGAATTATTTTCCAAAACAGGCTATGACAGTTTTGTCGCAGCGATGCCGGCAGGGGGGAGGCGCAGCAAGAACCTTGGGATGTTTGTGGAGAAAGCGGCGGCCTTTGGGCGCAGTTCGTACCGGGGGCTGTTCCAGTTCATCCGCTATGTGGAGCGTTTAATCAAGTATGAGGTGGATTACGGGGAGGCCGCGGAGGCCGTACAGGGGGAGGATGCCGTGCGCATCATGAGCATCCACCGCAGCAAGGGCCTGGAATTCCCGGTTGTCTTCGTGAGCGGCCTCACCAAGAAATTTAATTTCGCGGACACGAGGGAGAGGATTTTGTTCCACCCGGACGAGGGGCTTGCGATGGACTATATCGACGAACAGCAGCGCACCATTGTGCCGACCCTGAAAAAAAAGCTGCTGAGGCAGCGGATGGAGGAGGAGATGCTCGGCGAGGAACTGCGCCTTTTGTATGTGGCAATGACGCGCGCAAAGGAAAAGCTCTGCCTGACCGGGTATGTGGGGGATTACGGGAAATTAGAGCAAAAATGGGCGGCGGAAAGCCCCGCTGCCGGGAAAAAACTTTTTTACCTGACGCTTGCGAAGGCAAAAACGTACCTTGATTTTATCGGCCCGGTGCTCGCGCAGTTAAAAAAGACCCGCCTGCTGCCCGTATGCCAGGCCGAAAAAGGGGCGGGGGAGAATGGGGATGTGCCGGACGGGCTGCGGCAAAGGTTTTTGGACGGGGAGGGGGAATGCTTCCGGCCGGATGAGGGGTTATTGGCAGAAATCCGGGGATGGCTGGATTTTGATTACCGGTATGCCGTGGATGCAAAGCTGCCGTTTAAGGTCAGTGTCTCGGAACTAAAACGGTTGGATGAGGCAGAGGAGGAGTTTGAGACCCCGCAGTTGTATGGGGCGCAGGAAGCAATCCCGGCGGAGGATGGCGGGGACAGGCCGCCGGATGAAGGGCAGGAAGTGGTTCTGATGGTGGACGGCGGGGGAAGTTTGCAGATCGGGACGGAGGAAGAAAGTAAAACTGCCACCGCAAAAGAAGTGGATTTCTTCTCCTACGAAGGAACTTTGCCAGAGTTTTTAAAAGAAAAGCAGGATACGAAGGGAACGGACCGCGGAACACTCTACCACCGTGTGCTTGCCCTTTTGCCATTGACAGAAGCGCCAAAGAAAGCTACAATCGAAGAAGGGTTAAGGGAACTCGTCCGGCAGGGGAAGCTTAAGGCGGCACAAGTATGGGAACTCTCCGTTGCAAAATTGCTTGTTTTCGACAAAAGCCCGGTTGCGGCAAGGATGCGCGCCGCTAAGGGGCGCGGGGTTTTGTATCAGGAGCAGCCTTTTGTATTTTCAATGCCCGCGCATGAAATCCTGAAAAAGCAAAGCGAAGAGATGATCTTAATTCAGGGGATCATCGATGTGTTTTTTGAGGAGGAGGACGGCCTGGTGCTGCTTGACTATAAGACGGACTACGTGCCGGAGGACCCGGAGCAGACCCTGGTCAAGCGCTATGAAAAACAGCTTGCCCTTTACGGGCGGGCGCTTGAGGAAATCACGGGAAAACGGGTCAAGGAAAAAATATTGTATTCGTTTTATCTGGGGAAAGAAATTTTATTGTAAAGGACATGATGGGATGGCGGGAGGCGCGTTGATGCATGGACACGCATAAAACGCATGGGACGGTAATTTCAGGGCATACTACATAGGGAATGAAAACATTCGGAATCAGGATGGGCGCGGCGTGGCGGGAAGTTTTGTGACGCGGTCTGCCGCCAAATATGGCGGGGGCTGCGGGTACACTGCCATATCCTGCGCGGAAATGGAGTATGGGATGAAATTAAAATTGCCAATTGACATCACACAGGTGCCGCCGGAAGAATTGGTCAAATATGAAATGGCAAAGGAGCTTGGCCTGTATGACCAGGTGATCGAAAAAGGTTGGGGGTCGCTATCCGCGCGCCAGACCGGGAAAATCGGCGGAATGATTGCCGGGAAGAAGCGCAAAAAAAAGGACGCGGGGGCGGATGGTGCGTCAACCGGGGAAACGTAGAAAGGATGGGAGGACAATGAGAGAACGGTTATTATTCATCTACAATCCAAATGCCGGGAAGGCAAAACTGAAGGGGAAATTATCGGATATTGTGGTGGAATTTTCAGAAAATGGCTACGAAGTGATCGTCATGCCGACCGCGAAACACGGGGATGCCACGGAATTTGCCATGGAGTATGCGAAAGATGGCACATGCAGCCGGATTGTGTGCGCCGGGGGTGACGGTACATTAAATGAGGTTGTCACAGGCGTAATGAAAAGCGGCAGGCGCATCCCGATCGGTTATATCCCGGCGGGGACGACAAATGACTTTGGCTACAGCTTAAAAATCCCGAAGGATGCCGTCGAGGCGGCGAAATTTGCGGCGCTCACGGATCCCCTGCCCTCCGATGTCGGGGAAATCTGTGGGAATACCTTTGTTTACACGGCGGCGTTTGGGCTTTTTTCGGAAGTCTCCTATGATACCTCTCAGGACATGAAAAATATCTTGGGACGGGTTGCGTACCTTTTGCGCGGGGTGCGCAGCCTTGTGGAGGTGCAGAATTACCAGTTGGAGGTTGAATATCTGGAGGCGGAGGAAGATGCGGCAAAAGCGTGGGATGTGTCTGCCCCTTTGGATGGCGTGTCTGCGGGGGAGGCTTTTTCGGCTGCCGGAAGTGATCCTTTCGTCAGCCGCAGTTTGGCATTGCAGGGCGAAGAGGACCAAGGTTTTGGTAATGGCATGCCGGAAACCGGGGAGGAAGGGTTTGGTTTTGGGGGAGGCATGCCGGGGGAGGAAAACCACGTGCCTGCGGATGGAAATGCCCCTGCCGTAAAAGCCGTGCAGCCCGGTATCTGGCGGCAGGTCACGGGGGAATTTATCTGCGGCATGGTCGCGAATTCCAATTCCGTCGGCGGCTTTAAAGGCATTATGGGAAAGGGCGTGCGTTTTGATGACGGTGTTTTTGAAATGCTTTTGATCCGCAGGCCGCGCAATGTGATTGAGCTGACGGATATCGTCAATGAGTTGGTCAGCAAGAAATTAAAGAGCGACAATATCGTATATGCCCATGTGCGGGAGGTCAGGCTTTGGGCAAAGGGCGAACTGCCATGGTCGTTAGACGGGGAGTTCGGCGGGGATATGCCGCAGGCTACGATACATATCCGGCAGCAGGCGGTAGATTATATCCGCAAGGAATCCGAGTAGGGATTGCGCACGGGGTAGTAGAATAAATCAATACCCGCCACAGGCCAAACGGAACGAGGGCTGCCGTATTTGCGATGGGAAACCGCAGGTGCGGCAGTTTTTTTTCGGCCAAAACTTACGGGTTTTGCAGGATTGACAGAAACCGGAAATGTTGGTATCATTAACTATGGTAGAAACCCGAAAAAAACGCATACTGCGGGAGGCGGTATGCGGGACTCAAAATAGGAGGTAGCATGTATTACGTAGGTGTAGATTTAGGAACATCTTCCGTCAAGCTTGTCCTGATGGAAGAAAACGGGGAGATCAAAAACATTGTGGCAAAGGAATATCCGCTGTATTTCCCGAAGCCGGGCTGGTCAGAGCAAAAGCCGGAGGACTGGTGGGAACAGTTTGTCCTTGGGATGAAGGAACTGTTGGCTGGCGTTGACCACACGAAAGTGGACGGCATCAGCTTCGGCGGGCAGATGCACGGGCTTGTGGTCCTGGATGATCAGGATCAGGTGCTCCGCCCGGCCATCCTGTGGAACGACGGGCGCACGCAGGAGGAATGCGATTACTTAAATATCAAGGTCGGGCGTGAGAAAATCTCGTCCTACACGGCAAATATGGCACTGACCGGCTTTACCGCGCCGAAGCTGTTGTGGGTCAAAAAGCATGAGCCGGAGATTTTCGCGAAGATCGCAAAGATCATGCTGCCGAAGGATTATCTGGCTTACCGCCTATCCGGTGTACATTGCACGGATGTCTCGGATGCGTCCGGCATGCTTTTGTTTGACGTAAAGAACAAATGCTGGTCGAAGGAAATGCTTGAAATCGTCGGTATCCGAAAGGAACAGCTGGCAAAAATCTTTGAGTCGTATGAGGTGGTCGGGACACTGACGGAAGCGGCTGCAAAAGAGCTTGATCTGCCGCAGGGTGTGCGCGTCATCGCAGGCGCGGGCGACAACGCGGCGGGCGCGGTCGGCACGGGCACACTCTCGCATGGCATGTGCAGCGTTTCGCTCGGGACCTCCGGCACGGTGTTTATCGCGACGGACAAGTTTGCGGTGGATGACGCGAACGCGATGCATTCCTTTGCGCACGCGAACGGAAAATACCATTTCCTCGGCTGTATGCTCTCCGCGGCCTCCGCGAACAAATGGTGGATGGACGAGATCATTGGCACGAAGGATTACCCGAAGGAGCAGGAGGGGATCACGGCGCTCGGCGACAACCAGGTGTTCTTCCTGCCGTACTTAATGGGGGAGCGCACCCCGCACAACAACCCGAACGCGCGCGGTACGTTTGTCGGCATGACGATGGATACGACGCGCGCCGACATGACGCAGGCGGTGCTTGAGGGCGTTACCTTCGCGCTGCGCGACGCGCTTGAGATTGCGCGTTCCTTTGGTGTGAAGATCGAGCGCGTGCGCTTAAACGGCGGCGGTGCCAAGAGCCCTCTCTGGTGCAGGATTGTGGCGAACATCATGGATGTGAAGGTGGACAAGATCAACAGTGCGGAAGGACCTGGCTTTGGCGCGGCCATCCTTGCGGCGGTCGGCTGCGGGAAGTACGCGTCCGTGGAGGAAGCGGCAGAGAAGCTGATCAAGGTAGTGGAGACCACCGACCAGGATGCGGCGCTTGTTGCAAAATATGAGGAGAAGTACAAAACATTCCGAAAGATTTATCCTGCGCTCAAGCCGGTTTATGATGAAATTGTAAAATAATGTGTGCCTTGTGTGGGGCAGTATACCGGAAATGAATGAGGTATGGCCGGAAGAAATTGGGGGAAAGGGCTGCTGCAAACGTGTGGTCAGTGGCAGGATATGGGAGAAATTCCCATATCCTGCGGGCGGCCGTGTTTTGCGGCAGCCCTTCCCGGCGGGATGGGGCAGGAAAACAGGCCTGCCCATCCCCGCTAACGCCCGCCGTGCGGGCAGAACCAGATTGTGGAAATGGAGTGGTCAAGATGGATATTGTCGAAAAATTAAGGACGGAGCTTGGAATCCGCAGGGAGCAGGTCGAGGCGACCATAAAGCTGATCGATGAGGGCAACACAATCCCTTTTATCGCGCGTTACCGCAAGGAGGTGACGGGGTCGCTGAATGACGAAGTCCTGCGCAACCTATCGGAGCGCCTTACGTACCTGCGCGGCCTTTCGGAGAAAAAAGAGCAGGTCATCGGGAGCATCCGGGAGCAGGGGAAGCTGACGGAGGAACTTGAGGCGGCAATCCTCGAAGCGGAAACGATGGTCGCGGTGGAAGATTTGTACCGCCCGTACCGCCCAAAGCGCCGCACGAGGGCGACCGTCGCAAAGGAAAAGGGACTGGAGCCGCTTGCGGATATCATTTGGGCACAGGAGACAAAAACCCCTTTGTTAAAAGAAGCGGAAGCCTTTGTCACGGTAGGGGCAGAAGATGCGGACCGGCGGGTGGCTGCGCCCGAGGAAGCTTTACAGGGCGCAATCGCGCCGGGAATGGACGCGGACCGGCGGGTGGCTACGCCCGAGGAAGCTTTACAAGGCGCGATGGATATCCTGGCGGAACGCATTTCGGATATGGCAGAATACCGCAGTAAGATCCGGAAGCTGACCGGGGAGGAGGGCAGCATTGTCTCGGAGGCAAAGGATGAGGAAGCGGAATCCGTCTATGAGATGTATTATCATTTTGAGGAGAAACTGGGCAAGCTGGCAGGGCACCGTGTCCTTGCGATCAACCGGGGTGAGGCCGAAAAATTCCTGACGGTCAAGATCAATGCGCCAAAAGACCGCATCCTTGCCGAGCTTGCGCGCGCCATTATCAAAAAAGGCAGCCCGGTGACCGAGGATACCTTAAAAGCGGTGATCGCCGACAGTTACGACCGGCTGATTGCGCCGGCGATTGAGCGTGAGATCCGGAATGAGCTGACGGAGAAGGCGGAGGACGGGGCAATCCATGTCTTCGGGCAGAATTTGGGGCAGCTTTTGATGCAGCCCCCAATCGTGGGACAGGTCGTGCTCGGCTGGGACCCGGGAATCCGCACGGGCTGTAAGCTCGCGGTTGTTGACGCGACCGGGAAAGTCCTTGACACGGCAGTGATCTTCCCCGTTGCGGCATCGGCGGCGAAAGTTTCTGAAGCAAAGAGGATTGTGAAACGCCTGATTGAAAAATATAATATCACGCTGATTTCGGTTGGCAATGGCACGGCCTCGCGCGAGTCGGAGCAGGTGATTGTCGAACTGTTAAAAGAGCTTGACCGGCCGGTACAATATGTGATTGTCAGTGAGGCCGGGGCGAGTGTCTATTCCGCAAGCAAGCTGGCAACGGAGGAATTCCCGGATTTTGACGTGGCGCAAAGAAGTGCTGCTTCCATCGCGCGCCGTCTGCAGGATCCGCTCGCGGAACTGGTCAAGATTGAGCCAAAGGCAATCGGTGTGGGGCAATACCAGCACGACATGAACCAGAAAAAGCTAAGCGATGCCCTGGCAGGCGTGGTGGAAGATTGTGTGAACAAAGTCGGCGTGGACTTAAATACCGCATCGGCGGCGCTTTTGGAATATATTTCCGGTATCACAAAGGCAGTTGCAAAAAATATTGTAACTTACCGGGAGGAAAACGGGAAATTCCGTACAAGGGCGCAGCTGCTGAAAGTGCCGAAGCTGGGACCAAAAGCATTTGAGCAGTGCGCGGGTTTCCTGCGGATCCTTGACGGCGAGAACCCGCTTGACGCGACGAGCGTCCACCCGGAGTCTTACGGTGCCGCACAAAAGCTTCTGGAAAGCCTTGGTTTCACGACGGCGGATATCAAGAAAGTGCAGGCCGCAAAGAAGAACGCGCAAAATGAGGCGGCAAGGGCAGCGGATGCTACAAAGGCAGACGTTTCTGCCTTGGGAAAAGAGCAGCAGACAGGCCGAGCCGGGAGAGACCGCAGGGAGAAAAAAATCCGGGTGCGCGATACGAATACCGCGATGGGGCAGCTTCTGCAAAAGGCGTTGGCGGGTTCCGGGCTTTCGGATGCACCGGGGAATCAAAAAGTGCCTGCAAAGGGGAAAATGGAAAATATTTCCAAAAATGAAGAAGGGGAAAACAGCCTTTCACAGCTTGGCGCGTTGGTCCGCGACAAAAAGAAATTGGCGGCGGAGCTTGGGATCGGCGAGATCACGCTGACGGATATTATCCGGGAACTGGAAAAGCCGGGGCGCGACCCGCGGGATGAGATGCCAAAGCCGATCCTGCGCACGGATGTGCTGGATATGAAGGACCTGACGGAGGGCATGGTGCTAAAGGGTACGGTGCGCAATGTCATTGATTTCGGGGCATTTGTGGATATCGGCGTGCACCAGGACGGGCTTGTGCATATCTCACAGATGGCAAAGGGAAGGTTTGTCAAACACCCGCTCGACGTGGTAAGCGTGGGGGATATTGTGGAAGTGAAAGTCATGAGTGTGGATGTGGCGAAAAAGAGGATCCAGCTCACAATGATCCTATAGGGAAAAAAGGGACACAAAAAGGGATTGCGGCAAAATGGTATCTGCATTTTGCCGCAACTCTTTTTGTGGTGGTGCGCCTTGCGCCTTTTATTCGGCCGTGGTTTTGGACGGGTCAAACGGTTCCAATTCGCTCAGCGCATAATCGGCAGTTACGTTTAACTTTGGCTTGGCATTATAAAACCGTTTTAGGATGCGGGAACCGATCCCCTGGCAATTCTCGTAGTTTGCCGCGGAGAGCATGATGATGTACTGGCTGACAGAGTACCGGGCGTAGACATCCCCCGCACGCAGGGAAACTCCGATTGTGTCCGCCATTTTTTCCATGGCGGCGGCCATCAGGGAATTGTCCGCATCTTCCTTTTCCACCGTCAGGCTGATCAGGCATAAAAACGCCGCCAGGCCGCTGCGTGAGGCACAGCGCGCCTCAATGTGGTAAAGATTTTCAAAAACGGAAAAATCACAGAAATATGCCCGTTTCTTTGCATTCCGTTCGCGCAGGCGCACCATGATGGCAGCGATATCCGCGGTGGGGGAATGGAGCAGTTTTGTAATTTCCTGATAAAGTGCCGTAAGTTCCTCGGATGGGTTGACCCCATAAGCGTCGTAATAAAGCTTTATGGTATCATGGTATTCCTTTAAGGCCTCTTTTTGGTTGCCCGCCATATATAAACTGCGGATCAGATGGTAGTGCACACTCTCGTCGAACGGGTCAATTTTAGAAGCGGTGCGGCAAAGCCCGGTCAACGTCGTAAAATCACCGGATGCGGACAGAAGCTTGCTCAGGCCGTGGACGGTTTTACGGTAGAGCGAGTGGAAATAGTCAGCCACCGGGATGGCCCAGTCATCACCGGAATTTTTTGGGAGAAAACGGCCCTTGTACAGGGTGAGTGCCTGTCTGTAGTTTTCCATCCGTTCCGGCAAGGGAAGGCTTTGGTCGGCAGCCGCGTCGCAATATGTCTGGAAAAGCTCCGTATCCAGTTCGATGGGAACTTCCGGGTTCCATCCATAGTTGTCCTTGCGGTGGAGGATCAGTTTCTTTTCCCCGTACCCAAGGGTATCAAGTGTCGTGCGTGCACGGTGCAGGATTGTTTTCAGCGCATTCACGGAATCAACCGCATGGCCGGAATCCGGCCAGAGCAGGCGCAGCAGCGCATCATGGCTGATTTCGCGCGTGTGGAAGGTGATCAGGTATTCCAATAAAGTCCAGACTTTTTTGGAACGGTTATCCTGATCGGACACAATATTTGTGCCATAGGACATCATAAAACCACCAAGCATGTTGATACGTATATAGTCTGACATAAGACACACTCCTTCCCTGACGGCTATATTATAGCTTTTTTTGCGGCGGGTGTCAATTGCTTTGTCTTTTTGGCGCTTTTTGTCGTTTGTGCATGGGAAGGTTGACTTTTGCCAGACTTTATTTTTATGGCAGGGTTGGAAAATTGTACTTGCGGAAGGGGGAAGAATAAGCTATAGTAAATCTGGAAAAAGAAGTGGCCGGGTACGTTAGGGACCGCGTGCGGAATGGAGGAATTTATGTCACAGGGGGCAACCGGAAGGATTTTAAATGAAATGTGTTTGAGCAGGATATGTATAGATGAATACCGGGATGGTGAGATGGGGGGCAGGATTTACAACCGTTATTATAAAGAACCGATTTGTTTTTCCAATGTGGTGCAGCTTTTAAAAAAGTTGGAGGCAATATGTGATGGTTTTGGATGCCCGCAGAGGACGCTGAAGCCGAGGAATTTTTTGGGGAAGGGTTTTTCATGTGTGGAACTGGCAGAAAAAAAAGAGCAGGCAGTTCCCGTGCCGCAGGAGGATATGGGGAGGTTGGCAACTTTTTATGTCAAGGTCATGTTCCGCAAAAATGCGAGCTGGCAGGGGAACGTGCAGTGGGTGGATGCCGGGGAGGTTGAGAATTTCCGCAGTGTTTTTGAACTTTTGATGCTGATGGACGGGGCGTTGGCGGGGTAAATATATTTTGCGCGGAATTTAAAGGATATATCATTGTGTTTTTTCCCTTTTTCATGTATACTGGTGGGTGAAAAGATATTTTTTCACATCCAGCACGCCATAAACGGGGAAAAAAGTAACCAAAAAAATGGGGCGGGGGCGCAAAATGGGGGGTATATGAGGAAAAGAAAGACAATCGGGATATTTATTGGGCGGCCGGACGAACCGTTCCAGACTAAATTTTTGAAGGCAGCCGGCAGGGAGGCTTTCCAGAACGACATGGACGTGCTGGTGTTTTCCAGTATGCTGCGCACGGGTGGCTACCAGGATTACCAGGCCGGGGAGACCCGCATCATGGAACTTGTCAATTACGATATGTTGGATGCGGTGATTTTGGTGCCGGACAGCCTTCAGATGCTGCCGGATTATGCAGGGCAGGTTGCGGCACAGATAAAGAAAAATTTTGACGGGGTATGTGTGAGCATCGACCTTGCGATGCCGGGCTATGAGATGGTTGCCTGTGATGACGTGGAAGGGATCCGCGAGGTCGTGAGCCACCTGATCGAAGTGCACGGCTGCACGGACATCGCGTTCATGACGGGGCCAAAAGAGCACCCGCACAGTAAAAACCGTCTGGCCGGATACAAAAAAGCGATGGAAGAAGCGGGGCTTTGCGTGGATAAGGAACGCATTTTTTACGGGGATTTCTGGTATGATGAGGGGGAGCGCGTGGTGGAGGAGCTCCTTGAGGGCAAACGGGGGCTGCCGCAGGCTATCGCCTGTGGCAGTGACACGATGGCGGTCAGTGTTTGTTATGCATTGCAAAAAAGGGAAATCCGTGTGCCCGAAGATGTCCTTGTGACCGGGTATGACTGCGAAGTGGACCACAGGGAGGATGCCTTTATCACATCGGCAGTGCGTGGCATTGGCCTGGTGGCGGCAAAGGCGGTGCGATATATCGTTATGGGCCTTGAGGGAAAAGAAAGGAAGTATCCCCTCCGGAAAAAGTCGAACTTAAGGCTGTTCCAGTCGTGCAGCTGCGGGAGGCGTTTCCGGTTTGAGAAGGTGCTGCAGGACAAGCGGGAGGACGATTTCTTTGCTTTGTACAATTTCATGCAGGAGCGTCTTCTGATGGCAAAGACGTTGGAAGAGTGCCTCTGGGAAATTGACGGGAACGCCCTGCATGCCGGGAAGTACGATAAGATGTATATCTGCCTGAACCAAGACTGGAGCAGGCTGGATGAGGAGGAAGCAAAAGGCCGGGATGCTTTTGGGGAGCGCATGGTCCTTGCCCTTGACACGGCGGGCGTGCCGGGGGAAAAGGATGGCAGGCGTGTGGACCTGGAGCGCATGTTTGATACAAAGGATATGCTCCCGGCTTACCAGGCTGACCGCACGGAGCCGAAGATGTTTTATTTCAATATGCTACATTTTGGCTGCCACAGCTTTGGCTATATCGTGTTGGAATACAGCGGAAAGGAATGTGTCTTCGGGAAACATTACCCTTACTGGGTGCGCAAAGTAAATGCGGCGCTTGAGTCCCTGCGGCGCGTCTATGCAGTAAGGGACCTGTATGAGGAGGCGCAGCAGAGGGCAGTGACGGATGTGATGACGGGGCTTTATAACCGCAACGGCTATAATATCCTGGCGGCTGAGATCGTGGAGGGGCTGGCGGCGGATGAAATGCTTTTTATTATGCTCTGCGACAACAACGGGCTAAAATATATCAACGATACTTACGGGCACGTTGCGGGGGATGACGTGATCCGCCTGTCGGCGGGGATCCTTGCGAAAAGCCGTTATGGGGAAGGTGTCCGTGAGATGAATTTCCGCATCGGCGGGGATGAGTATGTCAAGCTTGTGGCGGGGCGCTTTACAAGGGAGGGCATCAAGCGGTACGTGGAAGGGATCCGCGTGGAGGTGGAGGCACTCAACGCATCGCAGGAACGCAGGTATCCCGTTTATCTGGCAATCGGTTATCAGGTTTACCGGATATCGGAAATTTCATCCCTTGACCAGATCATGACGGAAGTGGACGGGCTGATGTACCAGGATAAGCAACGGATCAAAAAGACATCCGGATTTGACCCGGCAAGGAAAGAATAGTTTTTTTGGGTGGTTCATATACTTACCATTGGGAAAAGACAAGCCGGAAGGAATCCTTTGCAGGCGGAAACGGGGTGCTATGAGAGGAAAATGGAACCGGGAAAAATTAAAAAACGTGGTGCTCGTTGCGCTGTGCGTTGTCTTGGCAGCAGGCGTGTTCCTCTATAATTTTTTCGGCAAAAGGGGCGGGGAGGAAGAACCAGGGGAGGAAAAGGATACAGGGGGGGAAATCTCATTTTCCCTGCATGACCTTCATGAGGGGATTTCAGAGGGCAGGGCGAAGTGGCTGCTTTCTTTCCTTTCGTCCGGAACAGGGTGGCAGGAAGGGGAAGAAAACGAAAAATCACTTACCTGCGGGGGAGTCCGCGACCTTTTGTATGAATTTTGCGGGGCGGAGGGACTTGACTATGAAGGGGTGGTTTTAGAACTTCCCAAGCGGCTTTATATGGTGCAGGAGGGCGACCCCATCTACCTGAGTGAGTTTTTGGCCATCTATGAACAGCTTTTGGCGGGGCTTGCGCAAAAAGAGGGGGAAAGGAAACTGCCCGAGTACCGTGACGTTTATGTCCTGTTGTTGGAGGGCGGGAAGCTATATGACGAGCAGGGGCAAGGGTACCGCTATGGGCAATGTGAGGATTACAGCGGGCTTTTCGGGGAAAAAGAGGAGCAGTTCCCCATCCTTGACCCGATGGCAAAAAAAGCATCCGGGCAGCCCGAACGCCGCGCGGTGCAGGATTACAAGGACCATATGGTGCGGGTGCTGTGTTTTGGCGGCGAGATCCTTTACATAAGGGAGACGCTTTCAGGAACCGCGGTGGTACCGAATGTATGGGTCACGCAGGCAGAAGGGGATTGTATATCCGCATTTGTGTATGGATATTCTGCGGTGTTTACAGCGAAACTGCCGCTTGCACAGGGTTTTTCGGATACGGTCTGCGACCTGGTGCTGGAAAATGGGAAAGTTGCCGAGATCACGGTCAAAAAGGATGTCATTAAGGGTAAGGTGCTGTTGACTTCGGAGAAGGAAATCGAGCTGGAGGGCTATGGGCGGCTGCCGCTTGCAGAAGATTTCCGGATTTATAAAATATATGGTGACCTGGCGCTGGAAAAAACGAACCGGATTTTGGTCGGGTATTCAATCACGGATTTTGTCGTTGCAGACGGGACAATCTGCGCCGCGCTGATCAAGGAGAAGATCAAGGCAGATACCATAAGGGTGCTGATCAACACGAGCGGTTATGAATCTTACTACCATGAAGAAATCCGCCTGACGGCGGACCGGGCATTTACGGTCAGCCGGGCGGGCAAAAGCCGCAAATATAAGGCGGGGGAGGAGTTTTCGGTCTTGTTTTCCGACGAGAAAAACAGCACGGACCGCATCCGTATTGAGACGGTGGGGGGGGAAGGCAAGATTACCCTGCTTTCCGTGAAGCGTTCGTGCGGGCAGCCGGCTTACCGGGGCAGCATGGAGGTCGTGGCGGCAAAGGAAGGCCTGATCCTTGTCAATGAATTGTCCATGGAGGAATACCTGTACGCGGTCATCCCAAGCGAAATGCCGACCTCCTACGGGAACGAGGCGCTGAAAGTGCAGGCGGTCTGCGCGAGGAGCTATGCCTTCAACCAGCTGATGGCAAGCCGTTTCCGCTCTTATGGCGCGCATGTGGACGACAGTGTGAGCTGCCAGGTATACAACAACGTGGCGGAGGATGAAGCATCCATCCTGGCGGTGAAGGAGACCTACGGGCTGGTGGCGGCGCAGGCAGGCTCCGTGATCACGGCATATTATTTTTCGACATCCTGCGGCCACACGGCCAGCTGCGGGGAAGTTTGGGAGGGGGCGGGGACACCTTCCTACCTTGTCGGATACCTGCAGAATGAGGGGAAGGAAGAAGTTGATTTTTCGGACGAGGAGGCTTTTCGGGCATTCATCCTTGAGGATGCGCTGGAAACTTATGACCGGGAGTTTTCATGGTACCGGTGGAGCGTGGAATTGCCGTATGAGCAGCTCGCCGGACAGTTAAAAAAGGCAACGGGGCTTGATGACGTGACGGGGGTCAAGGTGACAAAACGCGGCAAAAGCGGGATTGCGCTGGAAGTTTTGGTGACCGGCAGCAAAAAGGAGGATGGGAAGGCAGTGCAGCAGACGGCCGTGATTTCCTACCAGACCGCGGTCCGGACGGCATTCGCGCCAAAGGAAACGCCCCTTGTGCGCAAGGATGGCAGCGAGGTGAAAAACATGTCCATGCTGCCGAGTGCGTTCGTTGTGATGGAGGAAGTGCGGGAGGACGGGAACCTGAAGGCACTGCGTCTCTTTGGCGGGGGCTATGGCCACGGTACGGGCATGAGCCAGAACGGTGTCAAGCAGATGGTCGAGACGGGGAAAAAATATGACGAGATCATAGAACACTATTATACAGGAACGGAACTGATATTTTTATATTGACATATCAGGAGGAAACCGGGCGGGAACACGGCATGGATGGCGGGCGTTTCAAAGGCACTGGCAGAACAAAAAAAGGGAACATGTTTCCCGCCCACGGCACAAGGCTGCCGGGGCATGGGTTACGGGGAATCCGGACCGGGCTTTTTTGGAGTCCGGCCGGATCCCCTCTTTTTTTTGCGCTCCCGGCGGTCGGCGAGGAGCTTGTGGAAGGCCTCATGGACAACCGGGTTGGAGAACACTTGGTTGATTTCCGCCCCGATAAACATGATGTACATACAGGAATAGAACCAGAGCATGCAGAGCACGACGGCGGTCAGGCTTCCGTAGGTGGCGGAATAATTGCTGAAATTATCAATATAGAAGGAAAAAAGGTAGGAAAACCCAATCCACCCCGCCGAGGCAATGATGGCCCCGGGCAGCTCGGCGAAGAAGGAAGATTTCCGGTTTGGCATTGTGATGAAGACGAGCGTGAAAAAAAGGATCATCAGGCAGAAGCCGACCAGCGTGCGCACGCTGATGATCAGGAGCGCCATCTCCGAGAGGATCGGGATGTGTTTTAAGCAAAAAAGATAAATCTGGTTGCCGAAGACAAAGAAAAAGAGCACGGCGACCACGAGCGCGGCAAACAAAAGCGTGTAGAGCGCCGCCAGGATGCGGGTCAGGAAATAGCTGCGCTTGCCGCCCGCGTGGTAGATGGCATCCAACCCCCGCACGACCGCGTAAAAGCCCTTCGAGGAAGCCCAGAGCGTTGCGATTGCGGACAGGGAGAGCACCGTGCCGTTCGATTTTTCCAGAAGTTCATCCAAAATATCGGAGAGATACACGGCAACCGTCTGTGGGAAGACCGATTCGATGGCCGAGAGCAGCTCCGGTTTTGAAACCGGGAGATAATTTAACAGTGTCAGCAAAAACATGGCAAACGGAAAAAAGGATATAATCAGGAAAAAAGCAGCCTGCGTGGAAAAAGCACTGACATTGTCAGCATTCAGTTTTTTTGAAAATGAATTGATCAAGCGTACCAATGAGCGTATCATTAAAATTCTCCTTTTTTTACCCGGCTGTTTTTGCGGACAGCAGCAGAAATATGTATTCTTTCTTATTTTACCAGAAACAGGAGGAAAAGTACAGCATTCTTTTTCGGGCGGGAAAAACGGCGGGCGCATAAATTGCGGAAAAACGGGGATTTTAACATTATCAGGCAAGCAAATGGATTGCGTGAGGGCTGTTTCGGAAAATCCCGTGAAAAAGGGATTTTAAATACCGGCACCAAGGTTTTTGTGCCGGATGAAAAAAGGAGTGAGAGCGGAATGGAAAAACAGGAGGAAAAAGCAGCAGGGAAGCAGAGCTTTTCGTTTGGGCGCGGCGTTTACGTGGGCGGCATGGCGAGCGTGGCAGGCAAGTTGGAGAGCGAAGGGCCGCTTGGCGCGTATTTTGACATTACATGTGACGATGACATGTTTGACGGGAAAACATGGGAGGAAGCGGAGAGCAATATGCAGCAAAAGGCCGCGAAGCAGGCGATTGAGGACGCGGGGCTTTCTGCGGGGGATATCCGCTATATGGCGGGTGGTGACCTGCTGGGGCAATTGATTGCGACCACCTTTGGCGTGGAGAAGCTTGCAATCCCGCTGTTGGGGCTTTACGGCGCATGTTCCACGATGGGGGAGGCGCTGCTTGCGGGGTCGGTCTTAGTGGACGGCGGGTACGCAGGGCATGTGCTTACCATTACATCAAGCCATTTTGCGGGGGCAGAAAAACAGTTCCGTTTCCCGCTCGCCTACGGGAACCAGCGGCCAATGGCGGCAACTTGGACGGTGACGGGCAGCGGCGCGGTCGTGCTCTCGGCAAAAAAGGAAAAATATAATGTGCGCATTACCGGGGCAACCATGGGGCGTGTGATTGATTATGGCGTGAAGGATTCAATGAACATGGGTGCGTGCATGGCCCCGGCGGCATGTGATACAATTTTCCGAAATATGGAAGACTTCTCCAGGAAACCGGAAGATTATGACCGGATCATCACCGGGGACCTCGGCGTGGTCGGCAAGGAGATCCTGCTCGCGCTCCTGCAGGAAAAAGGATATGACATTACGAAGCAGCACATGGACTGCGGGATCGAGATTTACGATGCCGTAAAGCAAAAAACCGATGCGGGCGGGAGTGGCTGTGGGTGTTCTGCCATCACGTTGACGGGGTATATCCTGAAAAAAATATCGGAGGGCAGTTTCAAACGCGTACTTTTCGTGCCGACAGGCGCGCTGCTCTCGACCGT
The DNA here is from genome assembly GCA_964390095.1 of uncultured Lachnospiraceae bacterium. GTDB lineage: Bacteria > Bacillota > Clostridia > Lachnospirales > Lachnospiraceae > RGIG4057. The sequence goes on from CAYMGZ010000003.1 coordinate 18,872, forward strand.
CAGCTTCAACGAAGGCAACAGCGTGCCGGGGATCGCACATGCGATCGTGCTGGAACATTGCGAAAACTAAAAAAACAGCATATGACCGAACAGTGCCGGAAAGGAAATTCTATGAGGTCATATGCGGAATTTTAAATAAGAAAGGAACAAAAAATAATGGACTATCTGATTGCATTTTTGGTGGGCGGGGCAATCTGCGCGCTGGTGCAGATTTTGATGGACATGACAAAACTGCTCCCCGGCAGGATCATGGTCATGCTTGTCTGTTGCGGCGCGCTGCTTGGTGCCGTCGGGATCTACAAACCGTTTTCGGAGTGGGCGGGGGCGGGGGCAACCGTTCCGCTCGCAGGTTTCGGGAACATGCTGTTCCAGGGTGTGAAGGAAGCGGTGGACAAGGATGGTTTCCTTGGGCTGTTCAAAGGGGGGCTTTCCGAGACGGCTGTCGGGATCTCCGGCGCGCTGCTGTTTGGTTACATTGCCGCGCTTGTGTTTCAATCAAAACCGAAGCTCCCGTAGCGGATGAAAAGATATCAAAAGCGATTATATGGGAAACCTAAAAATGGAAGGCAATAAAAAACCCTTGCGGGTCTTGGGAATATTCCCAAGACCCGCAAGGGTTTTCTTTCCGTCATCCCAACAAAAAATCATCCCGGTTTATTCCTCAATAAAAATATCATCATCCGGTATCTCCGGGTTATCCGGCGTATCCGGGTTGTCCGGGGTATTTGGCGTATCCGGGTTGTTTGGGGTATCCGGGGTATCCGGTACATCCGGCGTATTCCCGGGGCCGCTCGGCGGTCCGGAAAGCCCCGGTTCATCCGGTTCGCCGGTATCATCCGGGAAATCCGGCGCATCCGGATCTTCCCCGGTATCCGGGGGAAGGATGCTCTCTGCGGTATGGATCGTGCAGGTTGCCGCAGCTTCGCCGGTCGGCAGGATGTTTGGCGTGTCGTAGGTCGGGGAAGTCTCTTCCTTGATCAGGAAAACCTGTTCCGTCGTCGTCTCCACCGGGCAGTAGACGCTTGCCATCTGGCCGGACACGGTACAGACGGATGCCTTGACATGGCAGGTACATTTTTCCGTCGGTATGGTGCCCTTGGCAAAAATCTCCGTCTTTACGGCACCCACCTGGTCGCACAGGCCGGTGACCGCAAGCTTCCCGCATTTGGTGCAGATGGTCGCGCGCAGGATGGAATCCGGCATGGCAAAATCAACGGCTTCCTTCTCCTTGACCACATGGATTTGTTCCATGATCTTACGCCACATATGCTGGTGGTAATTGCGGTTGATCTGGTTCATGTTATTGTCATAGCCTGTCCAGACCGCCGCCGTGTAGTACGGGGAGTAGCCGACAAACCAGAGGTCGATATAGTGGGAGGAACCGGTCTTCCCGGCAATCGGCATGCCGGAAAGGCGTTTTTTCTGGTCGCTTACATATGCCTTGTACTCCTCGTTTTTGGAAGCCTCTTCCTCCGTCGTGATGCCGAATTTCCGCTTTGCGTACAGGGTAATATAATCGTTGACCTCCCCCTGTTTAAATGCAAGGTTTGTCCCGGTACCGATGGATGTCGTATCCAGCATTGCGTTCGTCAAAAGGTATGCCGTCGAGGTTTTGATGACCTGCGTGGAGGCGGACTCGTTGGAGAGGAGGACTTTGCCGTTGTGGTCAACAACCTTGGTGTAAAATACCGGGTGGTTGTAAATTCCGTTGTTCGCAATCGTCGCGTAAGCTGCCGTCAGTTCCAGGTTGGTGACACCGTTTGTTATGCCGCCGAGAGCGAGCGGGATCCCGATATCGCTGTATACTTTACCGTTATCGCCCGTCTGGGATTCCACAAGCGTAGTAAAGCCAAGCTTTTTTAAGTAATCAAAGGAAACCTGCGGTGTCACCTGCTCCATGATGCGGCAGGCAATAATGTTCATCGAGCGGTAAATCGCACGCCGGATCGGGGTCAGGCCCTCATAAATGTCGCCGTTCCAGTTCTTGACCTGTGTGTTGGTTCCCGGGTAGTAGTATTCGGAATCGTCCGCCACGGTCGCAAGTGTCATCCCTGCCGTGTCGAGCGCCGGGAGGAAGGAGGCAAGCACCTTGAAGGTGGAGCCGACCTGCCGCACCGTGTTTGTCGCACGGTTTAACGTAAGGCTTCCGGTTTTCTCGCCGCGGCCGCCATAGACTGCCATGACGTGCCCTGTTTTCTGGTCCATGACAACGAACGAGGACTGCGGCTGCAGCGTGTAGATGCGCGGGCGCTCCGCCGCAATGGTATCCCCCTCCTCCATGACGGAGTCGATGAATTCGTCGATCAGCTCATTCAAAAGGTCGGGGTCCGTTGTATAGCGGCTGATGCCACGGTGGTCGTAGCGGTAGTTCTTGTGGTAAAATTTTAGGTCAGAATCATTATAATCAGCATAATGATTCAGGACATGGGATAACTGGTAATGCTCCAATGTTTCGTCCACCTTTAAGATGGAGACGGCATAATCCTGCGTCAGTTCGTAAAAAGAACCCGTCTCGTTGCCGAGGTCAGGGAAGTTTGCCTCGTCACAGTAGACGGAATCCACGACCGCCTGGATTTCCTTGTCCTGCGTCGTGAAAATATCAAGCCCGCCGCTGTAGACAAGGTTTTCCGCCTGTTCCGCCGTGTAGCCCGCCTCCACGAGGTCGGCAAGCACCTGGCGGATGACCTCATCATTAAAATAGGAATAGTAAACTTCCTCGCTGTTTTCGTAAGCATAATTCTTGATGCGCGCGTAAACCTCATCGTTGATGGCCTCATCGTACTCCGCCCGCGAGCAAAAACCCAGCTCCAACATTGTGTCAAGGCAGGCCTGGCGGCGTGCCGCGTTGTCCTCCGGGTGGTTGATCGGGTTCTGGCGCACCGGGGAGAGCGCAATCGCCGCGATCGTGGCGGATTCGGAAAGCGTTAACTCCCACACATTTTTGCCGAAATAATTTAGGGCAGCCATCTGTACGCCTAAGGAACGGTTGCCGAGGTTGATGTTGTTCATGTAGGCAACCAAAATCTCATCCTTGGTGTAAGCGTCCTCCAACTGGATCGCAAGGAACTGTTCCTGCACCTTGCGGGTAATCTTGTCGATCGCGTTCTTTTCATTGCCGTAGCCGAAGACGCGGATCTTTAAAAGCTGCTGCGTGATCGTGCTGGCACCGTAGTCAAGGAGCCCACCCGTTTTGTCGAGGAAGGATTTGATGCCGGAGTAGCCGGCGCGCACAATGCCCGCGATATCGATGCCGTCATGCTCATAAAAACGCTTGTCCTCGATGGCGACAAAGCAGTCCTTTAATACCTGCGGGATCTGTTCGGACGTGACAAGGATGCGGTTTGACTCCGCGCCGACGACGGAACCGGAAACCGAACCGTCGCTGTAATAAATATGCGTAGTAAATTTCTCGGGGTCAATGTTGATCTGGGAGAGGGCGGGCGCGTCGTCAATCATGCCCTTGGCAGCACCAAAGAGGGCCACACAGGAAAAAATGCCAAGTGTGAGCACCGCGATCAGGGATACCCTAAAGCAGAACACACGGGATTTTGACACAAGGCGTTTTGACCAGGATTTGATCTGGTGCTGTTTTTTTATGATACCTTTTTTGCTGAAATCCATAAATACACCTCACATGGGATTTTTTTGCACATCCTAAAGTATAACACAGCTTTTGTATTTTGGCAAATTTTTAATGCGCAAATAAAAGCGGTTTCCCGTCAAGAATCGCGAAAAAGCTTTCTTCGCCCGCCGTGATCATTGCCCTGCCGTTCGTTGCTTCCGTAAGTTTTTTCGTGAGGGTGGCTTCTTTGGCGGCGGATACAAAAAGTGTGGCCGTGACCGTGTCCGTATATTCCACGGAAAGGAGCGGGATTTTTTCGCCGTCGGCGATGTACTTAAGTTTCCCGAAACCGGTGTAATCCACCGTGATGGTAAGCTGCCGCCCGTAATCTTTTTCAATGATAATGGAGGCGGCAAGCCCTGCCTTTACCGCTGCCTGGTAGGCGCGGACCAGCCCGCCGGTGCCAAGCAGCACGCCGCCGAAATACCGGGTGACGACGACGGCGGTATCATGGAGCCCTTCCGTGAGCAGGACATCAAGCATCGGCCGCCCGGCGGTCTTTGCGGGCTCCCCGTCGTCGCTGCAGCGGGAAAGCTCATTGTTTGCGCCAATCACATAGGCCGAACAATTGTGTCTGGCATCCCAGTATTTTTTTTTGGTCTGCTCAATAAAAGAAAGGGCTTCCTCCTCGGAGGAGACGGGACAAACGGTTGCGATAAAACGTGATTTTTTTTCGGTGATCTCGCCACAGCCGCCGATGTAGACGGTGCGGCAGGTTTCTGTATGCATGGCAGGGCTCCTTCTTGGTCATGGTTGGTAACAGAAAAGCCTCCGGCTTTCCTGTTACCA
>CAYMGZ010000003.1:23292-26519 GCA_964390095.1 uncultured Lachnospiraceae bacterium
AGAAAGCAATAACTTATAATCATCAGGATCTACAAATAATTTTTCATTATTATAGTATTCCAAGGATTGATTATAGCAAGAAGATAGAAAATATGCAAGTGAAGGTAAAGCGGGATGAAGAAAAGAAGATTTTTTGGGAGGAAATTTTGGTCGGCGCTGCCGATGCTTTTGCTGATGGCGGTGATTTTTGGGTTTTCGGCAAAGACGGCGGTGGAATCGTCAAAAAGCAGCAATGTGATTGTGGAAGTGCTGATGGATGAGCGTTTCCCGTGGGCGGGAACCGAAAACGATGACTCCGTGCGTGAGACACTCTCGTTCCTTGTGCGCAAATGTGCGCATATGTCGGAGTATGCCCTGCTTGCAGTGGCGGCCCTTTATTGGCTGTCCTCCTTCCAGCTCCCGTACCGCCGACGCTGCCTGGCCGCTGCCGCCATCAGCATCGTTTATGCCGCGGGCGATGAATTCCACCAGCGTTTTGTGCCGGGGCGCAGCGGGGAAGTGCGCGATGTGCTGATTGATGCGGCGGGGGCCATCCTGGGGCTGCTTGTATGTAGCCTGCTTTGTTATCTTGCCCGCAGGTGCCTGGCAAAGCGCGAAAAGCCCGCGGCAGGCGTGCCGGAGGAAAAGATGGGAATGGAAAATTTTGTAAAATAAGTTCCTGCCCCTAAATAAAACGGTTCTGTGCCTCGTCATAGTGGTAGCCGATGGCGGCAAGCTTTTCGGTGATTTCCTCCGGCGTAACCTCAAGCTCCCCGCAGAGCGCGGCAAGGGATGGGTAAAAATCGCGGAGCTTTAGGTTGATGAAACTAAGGAGCATAACAGGGTCGTTTGGCAACATGGGATACCTCCATAAAGTATATCATATGATTGTTTATTAATGTTATGATATCATAAAACCAGAAGATTGCAAGAAAAACCGGTGAAAAAGTGTCCGGTGTTTCTTTTTGGTGTCTGGTTCATTCAGGAAAGGATTAACATGGATTTATTTGACTATATGAGGGAAAAGGAGAAAGAACAGGAATCCCCGCTTGCCTCGCGCATGCGCCCGCGCACGTTGGAGGAGGTGGTGGGGCAGGGCCATATCATCGGGAAGGACAAGCTGCTTTACCGTGCGATCAAGGCGGACAAGCTTGGCTCGGTGATTTTTTACGGCCCGCCGGGGACCGGGAAGACGACGCTTGCGAAGGTGGTCGCGAACACGACGAGCGCGGAGTTTTTGCAGATCAATGCGACGACCGCCGGGAAGAAGGATATGGAGGGGGCGGTCCTTGCGGCGAAAAACAGCCTTGGCATGTACGGGAAGAAAACAATCCTGTTCGTCGATGAGATCCACCGTTTTAACAAGGGGCAGCAGGATTACCTGCTGCCGTTCGTGGAGGACGGAACCATTGTGCTGATCGGGGCGACCACGGAGAACCCTTATTTTGAGGTGAACAGCGCCCTGCTCTCACGCTCCCTTATTTTTGAGCTAAAACCCTTGGCGCGGGAAGATATCAGGGCGCTGCTTTTGCGCGCGGTAGGGGATAAGGAGCGCGGCATGGGGGCTTACGGGGCAGTGCTTGAGGAGGATGCGGCAGATTTCCTTGCGGACGCGGCGAACGGGGATGCGCGCTCGGCACTCAATGCGCTGGAGCTTGGCGTGCTCACGACGGGGCAGGGGGCGGACGGGAAGATCCACATCACGCTTTCGGTTGCCGCCGAGTGCATCCAGAAGCGGACGCTAAAATATGACAAAAACGGGGATAACCATTACGATACCATTTCCGCGTTCATCAAGAGCATGCGCGGTTCCGACCCGGATGCGGCGGTGTATTACCTGGCGCGGATGCTTTATGCGGGGGAGGAGGTTGCCTTTATCGCCAGACGCATCATGATCTGTGCGGCGGAGGATGTCTCGAATGCCGACCCGAACGCCCTTGTGGTGGCAACGGCTGCGGCTGCGGCGGTGGAGCGGCTCGGCATGCCGGAGGGGCGGATCGTGCTCGCGCAGGCGGCGGCATACGTGGCATGTGCGCCAAAGAGCAATTCCGCGGTCTGTGCGATCGATGCGGCAATGGCGGCGGTGGAACGGGATAAGACCCCGCCGGTTCCGCCCCATTTGCAGGATTCGCATTACCCGGGTGCGGCAAAGCTTTCGCGCGGGCTGGATTATAAATATGCTCATGATTACGAAAACCACTATGTTGACCAGCAATATCTGCCGGACCCTTATCAGGGCAAAAGATTTTATGTGCCGTCCGACAACGGGTATGAGAAAACAATAAAGGAATATTTTAAGAAGATCAGGAAATACCCGGAAGGGTGATATTTGGGAAAATATGGAACAGACCGCGGGGAAGAAGCGGCGAAGGGAGGCAGAATGAAAAAGGGTACAAAGGGAATCAGGGTCGTGGCAATCATCTGTGTGGTACTGTTGCTTGGGATGTATGTGGCAACTTTTATCTCGGCGCTGATGGCAAAGCCATACTCGAACGGCATGTTTTTGGGATGTGTGCTCTGCACGGTTTTCGTGCCAATCTTTTTGCACATCCTGATGCGGATGTTTGCACTGATGTCCGAGCGGCGGGAAGGGGATACGACCCTTCACGAACTGCATGTGGCGCGCAGGCAGGAAAAGAAAGATGCGGCCGGTGGAGGCATGGGCGCACAGGGCGATGTGCAGGGAAAATAACGCGGGGGTTTTTGCTGGACAAAACGGGGGAAATCTGTTATAATAGCCAGGAAATAGGAAGGCGCTTTATGGGGAAATAAAAATACCCACGGAAAGCGCATTGCCGGCACGCGGCAGAATGTGAGGAGATATGCGTATCATGATTGTTGCGGAGACACAAAGTTATATTATTATGTCTCTGAAAAAGAAATTTGAGGAGCTGTCCTATGAGGTGGTACTTGTAAAGGCGGACATGGGGGCAGTGAGCCGGATGGAAGGTTCAAACACGGCGGTTCTGGTCTATGCCGACCGGGAACTGGCCGCGCAGCAGCAGGCGTTGAATTATATAAAAGACCGGGCGGTCGAGGAAGATTCGGCGATTTTTATCATGGGTGACCCGGATGATATCCGCGCGGTGGAAAACCTGATCCCAAGGCATATGGTACCACAGGAATTCAAGCGCCCGATCAATGTCGTGGAAGCGAGCGAGGAGATTGACAATTATGTAAAACGGTATGGGAAGCATAATAAAAAGAAGATTCTTGTCGTGGATGATTCCGGCGCGATGCTGCGCAAT
>CAYMGZ010000004.1:0-25058 GCA_964390095.1 uncultured Lachnospiraceae bacterium
AAAGCTCCCGCTCTCCGGCACGGTGTTGATCTCGGTCAACCGCAAAGACAAGCCGGAAGTCGTGGAAATTGCAGGGCTGTTTCAGGAAGCCGGATTTAAGATCCTTGCTACCGGCACGACTTACGACCTGATCACGGAAGCGGGCATCCCGGCGGAACGCGTGAAAAAACTGTATGAGGGCCGCCCGAACATCCTTGACCTGATCACCAACGGCGATATCAGCCTGATCATCAACTCGCCGATCGGCAAGGAAAGCGTCCATGATGACAGTTACTTAAGGAAAGCTGCCATCAAGGAAAAAATCCCGTATATGACGACGATCGCGGCGGCAAGGGCGACGGCAAAGGGGATTTTGTACGTGCAAAAGCACGGGGACTGCGAAGTAAAATCTTTACAGCAGCTGCACAGTGAAATCAAGGAAAGCGCCGGTTAAACCGGCGCTTTCCCGCGGGCGCTGCCAAAGCTGCACGGATACTTTTTGCGGTATTCTAAGGGTGTCATGCCCGTGACATCGCGGAACACGCGGTTAAAGGTGCGCTGGCTGTTAAAACCCGCCTCCATCCAGATTTCCGTCAGCGGACGGTCGTCAGACCGAATGGTCTGCATGGCGTATTCCAGGCGGATGCGGTTCAGATACTGCCGGAAATCCATGCGCAGGCTGCTTGAAAACGTATGGGAAAGATAATATTTATTCACATTCAGCTCTTTAGCAAGAAGCTTTAGTGTCAAAGGCTCTTGAAAATGTTCCATCATATAGGCGACAAGCCGGAAAGTAAGATCCATGCTTTCCGGCTTTTTGTTTTTTTCAAGCTGTAAAAGGGGCATGATCTGGGCAAGCAAAAGCTGTATCCATGCCACAGTCAGCGTTTTCCTGTCCTCCGCTTCCTTCCCAAAATCCGTATTATTTTCCGGAACCAGCGCCGAGAGCCTGTCAAATGCCAGCTTCACATCCGCCAAAAGCATATCGGCACCAAGAAAAGGGTTCAGCGGGCGGTATTTCTTTATTGCATGCAAAAAAGAGCCGGCCATGGAGTTGTCAAAAATCAGAAGATACGCCGTATTCGCGGCAGGCGAACGGTAACTATGTACCTGCTGCGGGAAAATAACAGCACAATCTCCGGCAGAAAGCAGCGCCCGCGCGCCGTTGATATTGACTTCCAGCTCGTTTTCCAAAACAAAAATAATTTCCGTGTGGTCATGGAGATGTTCCGGAAAATCCATATTGCGGGCAACCGCGATCTGAATCATCTTATGACCGATCTGATAAAAGGGATTGGCAGCAGACATAAAAACCTCCAACACAGCAATTTTTGGCCAGAAGCCTTTTGGTTATGGCTATCATTATATCGTGGGAACTGCTATAATGCAAGTATCAAATTTGAAACGGAATCCGCGGTGTTTTTCCGGATTTTTCCGCCGTGCAAAAACACCGTGGCGGCATGGCCATGCAACTTATTTCCGGACGGCACTACACTGGAAAAATTTGATTTCCATGCAGCACCACGCGGAAGAAAACTTATTATCAGGAAAGGAGCCACAATTATGGGAAGCAGCAAAAAAGTATTGATTTTCAAAGGCGGATGGGACGGACACGAGCCGGACCTGGTAGCGGAACGGTTCGCGGGAATCATGCAAAAAAACGGGTATTCCTGCGAAGTGCACGCCGATCAGGAGGCGTTAAAGGATTTGGATTTTTTGATGGGGCTTGATTTGATTATCCCATGCTGGACGATGGGAAGCATCGACGGCACGGCGCGGGATAATATCGTAAAAGCCGTCGCGGCGGGCTGCGGCCTGGCGGGCTGCCATGGCGGCATGTGCGACGCGTTCCGCGACGATACAGAATGGCAATTTATGACCGGAGGACAGTGGGTGAGCCATCCGGGCGGCGACGGCGTGCACTACCAAGTTAATATCTGCAAGGGTTCCAGCCCGATTGTGGAGGGCTTGGAGGATTTTGAGGTTTGCAGCGAGCAGTATTACCTGCACGTAGACCCCGCAGTGGAGGTGCTGGCCACGACAAGGTTCCCGGTCGTCTCCTACTACCACAGCTCCAACAAGGCGGTAGATATGCCGGTGGCTTGGACGAAATTCTGGGGCAACGGCAGGGTATTTTACAATTCCCTCGGACACCACGACGACGTGTTTGAAAAATATCCGCAGGCGCAGCTTTTGATGGAAAAGGGGATGCTCTGGGCGGCACAGGGAAAACAATATGCCATAGAACACGGGCTGACAGCCGAACGGTTTATGCAGTAAACACGAAAACAAGACGGGCAAAATACTTTTGTTTTGGATGCGGGGGAATCAAAATGGAAAAAGTGAAAATCGGAATCCTGGGGCTTGGTGCCATCAGCGGGATTTATTTAAAAAATTTGACGGAAGTTTTTCAGGAAGTTGAGGTGGCGGGCGTATACGACCTGTTTGCTGATAAGGTGGCAGCGGTAACCGGGCAATACAGCACCGCAAAGGGCTATGCTTCCATGGAAGAAATGCTGCAAGATCCGGAACTGGAAATTATTTTAAATCTCACCAGGCCGCTGGAGCATTATGCGACGACCAAGGCAGCGCTGCTTGCCGGGAAGCATGTTTACAGTGAAAAGCCACTGGCATCCACCTACGAACAGGGCTGCGAGCTCGTGGCGTTAGCGCGTGAGAAAGGGCTGCTGCTTGGCGGCGCGCCGGATACCTTTTTAGGCGCGGGAATCCAGACCTGCCGCAAGCTGATCGAAGACGGTTTTATCGGCACGCCGATCGGAGCCGCAGCCCGGATGGTCTGCCACGGCCACGAGAGCTGGCACCCTGCCCCGGAATTTTATTATCAGTTCGGCGGCGGCCCGATGATGGATATGGGACCGTATTATCTGACGGCGCTCGTCAACCTGCTCGGCGGCGTAAAAGAAGTGACCGGGGTGGTCTCGAAAGGCTTTCAGACGAGAACCATCACAAGCCAGCCGCATTACGGGCAGATTATTCCGGTCGAGGTTCCGACCCATGTAAACGGAATCCTGAAATTTGCAAACGGCACCGTTGGCACGATAACCACTACATTTGACGTATATGACAATCAGGCCGTTCTGGAAATATACGGGACAAAGGGAACGCTGCGCGCACCGGACCCGAACGGCTTTGGCGGTCCCATTCAGCTTCTGCGCGCGGAGGACGGAGCGTTCAAGGAAATGCCCCTGTTGTTTGATTACCGGGACAACAGCCGCGGGTTGGGCGTTGCGGATATGGCAAAAGCCTTAAGAAGCGGCAGGGAAATGCGGGCGGACTATGGCCAGACGCTGCATGTGTTGGAAGTGATGGGCGCATTTGAAAAAAGCAGTGAACAAAAAAAGACGCTCCCGCTTGAAACCTCTTACGAGCGGGGAGCCGCCATGCGGAATGATTTGGTTCGGGGGATTTTGGATTAAACCTTTCCTATTTCCAAAATTCTCACCCAGGATAACAGTATAAAACGGACGGGCTGTTGTATTCTACAGCCCGTTCGGATTCTTTTTCTGCCAGTTCCACGCGTCACGGCACATATCCACAATATCATACTGCGCCTTAAACCCGAGCTCCCGCTCTGCCTTTGACGGGTCGGAGTAACTGGTCGCGACATCCCCCGGCCGCCTTTCCCGGACCACATACGGAACCTTTATGCCGTTTGCCTCTTCAAACGCCTTTAACACTTCAAGGACGGAATAACCGCGCCCCGTGCCAAGGTTGTAAACGGCAAGGCCGCATTTTTTCCCGATCGCCTGCAAGGCCTTCACATGGCCGCATGCCAGGTCAACCACATGGATATAGTCGCGCACCCCCGTGCCATCCGGTGTGTCATAGTCATCCCCATACACATTCAGTTGTGCGAGCCGCCCGACCGCCACCTGCGTGATGTACGGCATCAGGTTGTTCGGGATGCCGTTCGGGTTCTCCCCGATCAGCCCGCTCTTATGCGCACCAAGCGGGTTAAAATAGCGTAACAGGACAACATTCCATTCCGTGTCCGCCTTCTGGGTGTCCATCAAAATCTGCTCCAGCATGCTCTTTGTCCAGCCGTATGGGTTCGTGCACTGCCCCTTCGGGCATTCCTCCGTGACCGGGATCACCGCCGGGTCGCCGTACACGGATGCCGAGGAGGAAAAGATCATATTTTTGCAGCCATACCGGCCAAGGACATCAAGCAGAACCAAAGTCCCCGTGATGTTATTATCATAATATGCGAGCGGAAGCCGGATGGATTCATTCGGGGATTTCAGCCCCGCAAAATGGATACAGCAGTCAAACGCATGCCCACTCCCGTTTGCATACGCCTCCATCACTTCCGACAAACCCGCCTGATCCCTGATATCCACCTGATAAAACGGCATCCTCTTTCCCACAATCTGCGCAACCCGCTCCAATGACCGGGCACTGGAATTTGAGAGGTTATCCGCTACCACAACTTCATGCCCGTTCTTAACAAGCTCCACTACAGTGTGGGAACCGATGTACCCCGCCCCACCTGTCACCAAAATCTTCATCTTAAAAAATCTCCTGTTTTTATTCCTGTTCCCGCGACCTATGCTCATATTGCCACAAACTGCGCTTTGTGCAGCTGATCATCTCCTCGATCATTGCCACCTGGGCGGTCGTGCAATCCTCCAATTCCCGGTGGATCGTGTCGCGCGATGTGTAACATTGCTCGTCCGCTACACCAATATACCCCAAAAGCAACTCGTCCGGCGTTGCGCCAAGCGCATTGGAAATATCCACCAAAAGCTGCATGCTCAGCTTTGTTTTCCCCGTCTCGATATTACTCATGTGGGGAACCGAAATATCCACGGTCTCCGCCAACTGTTCCTGCGAGAGTTTCCGTTCCTTGCGGAATCTTTTAATCCTTATCCCTACTGCTTTATAATCTATTTCCATACACAATTTCCCTGTCATCCCGGAAAAGCCATCCTCTCCCGGAAATCTTTTCCATTTTATGCACAACCATAATTATGCCGCTTCTGCTAGGTTCCCCCATCCAAAAGCAATTCGACAAAATATCCGAACATTCGCCATGTGTATAGTATAACAAAATTAAAAGCATAGTGCAAGCAAAATATATTTTCAATCCGTTTTCAAATTTCTAAATCTTCTTCACAACCTCCAACCCCATCACTACGTCCATCTTCCTCCCAAACATCTCCATCTCAATTGTGGCAATCCTCTTATGCCGGTCAATCTTCTTAATTTTCCCGCCCATATCCTGCATCGGGCCGGACGTAATCACAATCTGGTCCCCTTCGATATAACCTTCCGACATCTTGACCAGATGATGTTCATCCTCAATCTTCGTCAACATCTCCACTTCTTTTTCCGCCAACGGGATAAATTCCGCCCCGATCCCAAGGATCTTCGTCAACTGCGGAAGGCGTTTCTGTTCAAAATGAAGTTCCTCAATGTTGTTGGTGACAAAAAATATATATCCGGGGAACATTGGCCGTTCTTCCTTGTGCCATTCTCCGTGGTAGCGCTTCATCCGCTCGCATTTTGGCGTAAAACAGTCCTTGAGCATCTCTGGGTCAAGCACCCGCTTGCAGGCAACACAAGTTCCATCTTCTTTTCCTGTCATAACCTGGACCGCATACCAGTTTTCCATAATGCAATGCCTCCCATTTCGCCATCACAGCGCTAAAACCCATGCAGGCCCGCCCGCAAAACTTCCTGATTGTTGATCCGTTGCCTTGCCAGAACTTACACAACTAAACTGCAACTCCTTTATTATATACTACAAAATTACGATATGTCAATGATGTTTTTCTTCCATCCTTCACTGCCTCCTTTTCACATCATCCAACCCAAGCAGGTAATCTGCCGATACATGGTAGAGCTTGCACAGCAGGATTGCTTTTTCCAACGGCAGTGCGTTGCGCCCTGTCTCGTACCGGGAGTATACTCTCTGGTCAATCTGTAGGTAGGCGGCCACTTCCTTCTGCCTTAAGTCATTGTCCTCCCTCAGTTCCCTCATAATATTTTTATAATCTTTCTCCATCGGAATATCCCCCCGTGAATTGTAGCCTTGTTTCATCCTTACCGGCCTCAAGTTCCAAAGCTTCCCGGACAATTTCCCTTGTCATGCGGCCACCCCCACCGCACGAGGCAAGCAGCTTTGCCACCTGCGCCGCAGAATAGATCCGGGCAGGGCTTAAACTTGCCGCGCGTGCCAGTTCCGCGTAAGAAAGGCCGTCTTCCAGCAAAAGCCCCCCGGATAATGCCTTTTCCCACAAAATCTCCCTGCCTTTCTCGTCCGGCATGCGGAAGCGGATGACAAACTGGATCCGCCGGACAAACGCATCGTCAAAATGCCCCATCAGGTTGGTTGCAAGCACAAGCACACCGCGGTACTCCTCCATCCTCTGGAGCAGATAGGCGGTGGATACATTGGCAAAGCGGTCGTGGGAATCCTGGATTCCTGTCCTTTTGGCAAACAGCGCATCCGCCTCATCAAAAAACAGCACGTAAGAACCGCGCTCCGCCGCGCGGAAAATCGCGTCGATATGTTTCTCCGTCTCCCCGATGTATTTGTCAAAAACCTGTGACAGGTCCACTTTATAAAGCGGGCGGGCAAGCTCCTTTGCAAGGATGGATGCCGCCATTGTCTTCCCGGTTCCGGAACTCCCGTAAAACAACATCTGCAGCCCCTTTTTGCCCGTCCATGCCTTTGCGAGCCCAAGCACGGTCTTAAGCTGCTTTCTGCAATCCGGGTCCAATACAATTTCATCAAGCCCCGCGCGTTCCTCCACAAGCCTCCCAAGCCCTATCTCCCCCATCCTGTCAAAAAGGACTTCCTCCCACATCTCTTTTTCCCGGAGGGATGCATGCCCCGCAGCCGCCCGGATGCAAAGCGACCGGCAGGCATGGGCAAGTTCCCCGATATTCATATGGAATCTCCCAAGCAGTTCCTCCTGCCATTCCTGCCGCTCCTCCTGCCGGATCCACGCATCGAGTGCCTCCTTCCGCACCCCTGCCGACAGTGTTTCCGCAAGGAACAGCTTCATATCCGCGATTTTCTCTGCACACCCGGCTTCTTTTATATCTTCCGTCAAAAAAATAAGCTTCCCTTCCGGAAATTGCTCCGTCATCTTTATCAGGAACTCCTCCCCGCCCGGCGCGAAAACGGCATTTTCCCCGGACATTTCAAACGCTACCACGGGTGTGAGCAGCCGGTAAAGAAAGCGCAGGGTCTGCACAGCCTCTCCTCTTTCGCGTTCCCCGTACCCTTGCAGGCGCGAAAGGCGCACAAAGAGCAAATTCCTGCATGCCTCCTCACACGCCCGCTGCAATAGTGTATGCTTGCCGCTCCCGCGCCCGCCATGCAGCAGGACGGACAAGGGAAGCGGATCTTTCAGATAGCGCACAAGAAGCAAATATTCCTTTCCATGGAGCGGCAGATACTTTCCGCATGGTTCCATATACGGTAAACACCAGGCTTCTTGCTGCCCGCACCTCTCCCTGGGGTATCCTTCTTTTTCTGCCGCACGCGGTGTAAATAATGTATACCATTCCTCCTGCGGCACCCTGCCGGTAAGCAAAAAATAAAACGGCGCACGGTTAAGAAGCAGAGGGCGCGTCAAACAGCCCCCCTCGCCCGTCCCTTCCCGGCACAGGTTTAAGAGGCTGCCCAACGCGCTCTTTGTGTCAAACAGTTCCCCGATCATCTGAAAATCGACCGGCAGCACGGGCGAGAGCAAATGCAGCGCATACTGCACGCTCGGCCATTTTTCACGGTATTTCTCCCGAAAGCCAAGGCAAAGGCCTTCCTCCACCTCACAGCAGAACGCGAACAGCAAAAGCCAGTACCCTGTCCGGTCAAGCCCGAAACATTCCCTGAGGTATCTTGCGGGCAGGAAAATCCGGGAAGCCATCTCTTTCTCCTCCACCCGCTGGATCTCCCCACAGAAAGCCCCGTCCCCGTTTTCTCCCTTCCACTCCTGCAGCCGCAAAAAAAATTCAATACAATCCCCTATATGCTCCTCTACAAAACGGTAGCCTTCCCTTTCCATACGATCCTCTTTCCGACATAACTCCCCAAAATGTATCCTTTATCCCTATTTTATTTCCCAATGAAAAAATGTCTATGCCATCCAAGGAATATTGTTATAAAATTTTTATAAAAGCATCAGACGGTCAATACAGACCCCATCCCCCGAAATTTCCGATTCCCTCTCGGACAAAACCGCATTCATATCCAGAAAAAAACTGCCGTCCAACCGGTCCGTCCGGTCGAGTACCACAAAATCAATGCTCGCAAAAAGCGGGACATTCCGGCGCAGCCAATCCAAATACCGCTCCCTGCCATCCTCCGGCTTCTCAAGCACAAGGACAACCGCCCTGTTCTTCTCGGGGTTCTCCACCATCACTGCCTTTTTTCCGGTGAGGATCTTCGTGAGCTTTACGTAATATTCGCACGTTCCCTTGCGGCTGATCAGAGAGATGCCCGTCCTAAGAAGTTCCCTCACGGTTTCCTCCGGCAACTTCCCCGCAAGCTCCCCCCAGCCCATCCATGCCAGAAGTCTGTGCGCCTGCTTCGCGCCGCATGACTCATAGTCCAATTCTTCCTCCAGGGAGTCAATTTCTTCCTCAAGCTCCAGATAAATGCTCTCCTGCACCGCCAGAAACCGCTCCAGCTGGGCATTGCCCTGATAGATCTGCGGCAGATACCTTGTAAAGCTCTCCTTCGGAAAGCTTAGGGAATATCCTGTAAAATACCCGGCTCCTTCCTCCGGGTAGACTTTAAGGGCAAGTTTTGCGAACCGCCCTTTGCCGTGCTCCTCCCCGTACAGCGCCATCTCCCGGTAATTGGAGCGATACTGGGCGCATTCTTTTACACGCAAAAACTGCTCCTGTGCATCCTTAAGTGCGTCGATTTCATCGCCCTCTTCCTTATCGTCAAACAGCCAGACATACACCTGCGGCACCACATTCCGGCTGGTCTTAAGCACGGCGCGCCCCCACTCCATCTGGTTTTTCCCGCTGTCATAAGTCCGGCTGACAAAAACCGCACATTGCTCCCCCTCTTTGACACACAATCTTTTATTATTCTCCTCGCGAAAGCCCGAATGTACACCACAATTTGACAACTGACGGCTCGACAAACATTTTTCTACCATATTTCCTCACATTCTCCTCCACCGTTGTGGGATTCTCTGCCAATGCTTTGCGTGCCCGCAGGACAAACCACAACTTCAAGCCTGCTGCCTGCCAGACGGAACGGTTCCAGATACTTTGTAACCTCATCCCTGTACTTCCCGATACAGTATTCATCGTTTAACGGCACGGACGGGATGACTGTCACAACCACCGCCCCCGACTTCCACTGCGCGGCCGCATCCTGCAAAAGCAGCCCCGGTGTTTCTTTCACCAGTTCCCGGACATCCTCCTTTGTCACCATCCGGTTTGCCTTAAGGACCACGCCGGCTATCCCGTCAAACTGTTCCGACGGTTTTTTAGCACTTCTCCCGCCGCTGCCCGCCAAATCATTCGTGCATGATATCCCCGGGAATAATTCTGCCTTTTCCCACTGTGTGATCCTGCCAATGGATATATTCCCTTTCTCCGCATCAAACCGGGCGAGGGAAGTAAAACGCAGCCCGTCCGGGCACGGTTCCGGGATATCGCCATGCCTGCCGTCCCCAAGCACGATCACGTTTTTTCCCTCCTGCCAGTGCCATGCCAGGGCATATCGGCTCTCGGAAGCATCCGTTTGGAGGTACATCCGGTAGATGCCATCCTTTCCGCAAAGCATCAGCTCTGCCGTGTTCTTCATGATATTTTCCCATGGCAGGGAAATCCTTTGGGACGGTACCCCTGTCACCGGGCAGGGCAGATATTCCTCTGCCACACCGTCCGCCGTGCAGATGATTTTTATCTTCCCTTCGCGGGGACAGGAAAAAAACCTCTCCAGCCTTTCTGCCGTAACAGGCGGGTCAATGTCACATTCCGCCGTAATATCCCTGAAACGGTTTCCCCCCTCCTCCAAAAGGATCTGAAGGCTGCCGGTCTTCGCAAGATAGCACTTTAGCGCCGCCCTGCCGCCGCCCGGAAAGAACTCTGCGCTTTCCGCACAGCAGAGCGTGTCTTTCTGCACGGCGCGGACGGCATTTAAATATATTTTGTAGAGAACCGGCATCGCGTCGTATGCCCCCTCCTTCACCCGGCAGCGCACCATCTGGCCATTTTGCGGGGCACAGGTTCCCCCGCCTGCAAACTTTAGGCAGAGAATGCCGCTATAGAGCAGCCCTCGCGTATCATCCCGCAATATCCGTGCTTTTCTCCAACCATCCTCCGTGTAGTATTCCCACACAAGCTTGGCCATGTAAAAGCCCTCCCCCGCAGGGTTGCGCTTCCCGCGCTCATCCAGCAGTATGAAGAAACGCAGCTCCTCCCCTGCCTGTACGGCGTATTTCAGCGCAAAAGAAAAAAGTACCCTTTCCGCATCTTCCCGCAGGACAAAGCGGCTTTTGCGGTACAGCCTCATCACCGCGACCCGGTTCCTGCCTTCCTCCTGATAAAACCCGGTGAGGGAATTTGGCGACAGCCCCACTTCCTCCTCCGTCTCAAATACCATCTCCTGTGCGAGAAGCTTGCTTCCCTGTGGGATGACGCACTTCCTGTCCACGTCGCCGAAAAATACCCAGACGGCGGCACATTCCCCCGCATCCGCATCCATTCCGAGAAGCTTTAAATATTTGCGGTAATGGGATTCCTGGATCTGATCCATATAATAGCTCTGCATATCCGCGAGCATTGCCCACATTTCAATCAGTGTGATCCCCGGGTCACAGACCTCCTGGTGCGTCCACCATGGAGCCTGTTCTTTGAGCCGACCAACCGCCCTCTCATAAATTCCCTCAAAACTACTGTCATCTATTGACTCATCCAATGACCCATCCAATGATATTTGCTCCGGCATTCTGTTCCACCACACTCCCTTTTATATTTCTGCCAAGCTGCACTTTACGCGGACTCCCTCAAACCATAAGCCTCCCGCCTCACAGAGGATGCCCGCAATCCATTCCTCAAGCTCGGGAAGGATCGATCCCGCCCCGCCGCCGTCTCTCACTGTCACAAAAAATTCGGTTCCGTCCTCCGAGAAAGAGCAGGAAACCAAACGGATTTGCGGATATTTTTCCGTCATATAAAACGTAAGATCCATCTGTGTGACGACCCGGCCACAGTGCGAAAAATAATTCCCGCTAACGGTTTTCCCCCCCATGTCAGGCAGCGCGCTTTCTTCACCGGCCATTTGATCTCCCATGCCGTATTGTTCCACCCATGCACCATCGCATCGGTCAGGGCGCGATACTGCCTCCAGCACGCCAAATTCCTTTGTCTCGGCAAAAAACCTGCTTCCCGCCGCTATCTTTTCCGGGGTCTGGTTTTCTTCCTCATTCTCCCCGTCGCCCTCCACAGGAATCCGCTGTACCTTAACATAATTCGGGCAAAGTTCTGTTATTCTTCCTGCCCCGTCCTCCGAAAGCTCCACCCAGAAAGCTTTTCTGCCGAAACGGGTGTCCCATCCAAGGATTTGCTCCTGCCGGAAAAAAAACTCCCCTTCCCCGGTATACCAGCATTGCCCTGTGGTAACCTCCCGGTCAAAACCAAGATACATTTTCCGCTCCCCCGCCCATCCTCTTTCGGGAAGAATGCATTGATCCGCATAAAGCCTGCGCCCCTCCACAAAAAACCGTATTTCTTCCAACACCGGGATGTATTTGCGGTGGTAAACGGCATAGGGGTTTTTCACCCGGACCAGGCGCAGGCGGATAAAATAATGTTCCTCCCCTTCCACAAGGCAGCTTTCCATGTCCGCCGGCTTTTCAAAACGGTATTCCTTCTCCCCTTCCCCCTGCAAATGGCAGCCCGTCTGCCAGGCTTCACTGCCCGGCAGGGGACACCAGAAATTTCCGTTAAAATATTCCCACACAGATTCCTGCGGCAGCCAATCCAAAATCTCCTCCTCCCGCCGCAGCCAGGGGTACTTCTTATATATTTTTTCATCCCCGGCAGGCACTGGGGGCGGAAGTGTTTCCTCCTTCTCATAGCGCTCCCAAAAACGCATTGTAACCTGTCCGCTCCTGCCTGCCACTGCCCTGTCACAAGCGAGATAACAGCAGGCTGCCTCCGTGAGCATGTGCCCGAAGGGCAGTACCCGGTCCGCTTTGCAGCACCCGTCCTCCGTCAGGCACGGCTTCGGGGAAAAAGTCTCTTCTTTTTCCTCCAAGGCAAACCCGCCGTACAGCGCCGCAAGCCATTCTTCCCCCGGCTCACCGTCCGTCTCAAGGCACAGTTCATAGTCGGAAGAATCAAATTTTCCCAAAAATTCCCTGCTCTCCCCACACAGGGATATCCCTGCCTTATCCTGCAGACATTGAACGGGGATGACGCTCTGCCCACTGCGGATGCTCCACTCTCCCCCAAGCTGTGGCAATGTCCCCGGCGCTTCTTTAAATTTTACAAAGAAGGAGAACTGCCCCCGCCCGTCGCACAGACCCGAAAAACTCCACCGAAACTTTGGGCGTGCAAGCTCTTTTCCTTCCGGCACAAACAATATGGCCGGATTCCCCTCTTCCCCCCCGTATGTCAGCCAGGCATAAAAACCATCGCGGTAAACCGCACAGCTTAAGTTTGCCGCCGTAAGCAGGACCGGTGAAACTGTCCGGAAGCGGATCAGGTCCCCTTCCCCCGGCACAGTATAAAAAACAGTGCCCGCCGAAAGCCACGCACCGTCGCTTTTTTCGTTTGCCTTCACGGTGAGCGCCGTCTTTAAGTGCGCCGCTTCCCGGCCGGCTTTCGGCACGGCACCCAAAAACTTCCGCTTATGCTTTTCCCATATTTTCGCGAACCGCTTTTTGTTCTCCCTCTCCATATCGAGGAAGATATCGGTCAGCACACTTCCCGCTTCCGCACTGCCCGGTCGGTACTGCCAGCCGGTCCGGTAAGCAAGCGCCAGCTTTTTTACCCTTGTTTCCCATTTTTCGTCCATAAAGCCCTTCCCCGCAGCTTTCTTTTTCCTGCGCACGGGAAGCTACCGCGTAATTTCCACGCGCTCCTTCTCCCCAAGCCCCGCAATGCGGTAGGTAACCGCAATGCCAAGTTCCCCCTGCTTCCTCTGTTTTGTATCGACCTCAACCTCAATATCCCATATACGTTTTTCCCACATGGACAGGGAATGCCGCACCTCCCGCCGGATCATCTCCTCCGTCTGGCCGTCCATATTCTCAAACAGGAACTGGTGAAGCCTTGTGCCAAATTTGGGATGCAGAATCCTCTCGCCAGGTTCCGTGCGCAAAATAATCTCCACGGACTGGCGGATATTTTCCCGGGATTCACTGACCTGTACCTGCCCATGCTGCCCTGATATCCCAAACGGGAACTTCAGCCCTCTTTCCATCGTTTCCTCCTCAATTTAGCTGTATCATCGCACCTGACAGCTTTAACTGCCCGCCGCTCTTGATTTTGACGGAACCTTTGCCCGAAACGGACAGCCCGGTTGTCCCGCTTAAGGATAGCTCCTGCCCTTCCACTTGCACTTTGGCGCTGCCCGCGATTTTTACGTTTTTTGCTTTTACCGTCAACTGTTCACAGGTCAGCACCATGCTGCCGTCTTTTTTCAGTTCCAGAGTGCTGCTGCCGCATTTCAGGCAGATGGATTCCTCCGCGTTAAGCTGTATCTTGCCGTCTTTATGCCCAACGGACACCTGATTTTTCTCTTCCCTGTCCCCGAACGCGATTTTCTCCGCCTCCTCATCCAGTGCCCAGGACATCTTTTGCGAACCGGAAATCTCAACGCGGTCCTTCCCCTTCTCCCCCATGAAAGCAAGCTTGCTTCCATTCTTCATCTTCCAGGCTTTTGTAAGGTTGTCCTTGTCCGCGCTCTCCCCCACAAACTGCCCGTCCTCCGGGAAGCGGCAGCCCGTTACGGCCGGATGCCGCAGGTCCCCGCAAAAAAATGTCAGGCGCACGATGTCGCCCTCCTCGGGCAGGATATACGTGCCGTGGTCCCCTCCGCCGTAATTTGTTAATACCGGAACATTTTCAAACGTGTCCATCCCGTCCTTCATCGTTTTTATCTTTACGCGGACACTGCCTTTTTTCGTGCCCTCCGACGGTGCCAATACCACGCCCCAGAGGTCGTAGGTCGGCCTTAACCCGCCCGCGCCCTGCCGGTTTGCACCGTTTCCCATATAATCCGAAATCATATCCACCTCACCGCCATTAAAGAAACCGCGCAATCCGGCTTCCTCCACAATATTCTGCCGGAAAGCATGCCCGGGGCATTACCGTTTCCCGCGTCAGCACCAAAACCCACGCACGAGTGTCTCATAGCCGTTCCCGGATATCCGGTGTTCCGCCTCCTCCACATAGATGCTCCCGCACAGGCTCTTTGACGCATCATCTTCCACTTTTACACGGATGCCTGGCATAAGCTGCGGAATGCCAAGATTTTTCAGTTCCATGCGCAGACATTGCCGCGCGGCACGCGCCATCCGTTTTTTTGCGATAAGCTCCGCCTGCCCGCCCGTCTCAAGCCCCATATCAAAGTAAGAAAGGGAAAATCCCTTTAAGTTTTGTTTCAGCTTCTGCACGAAAGGCCCGGAAACTCCCTGCCATGCCTCACCCACACAAAGCTTTTCATCCGCCCGGTTATGCGAGCCCACCTTTACACTTCCCGTCTGCCCACTCATGGAGGCGACAAGCCTGATCTCCCGCAGCCCGTACTCCCCGGACAGTTCCACGGTTTCGCCGCCCGTGGCCCCTGCCCTGCCAAATACAAGCTCGCCCCTGCCGCAGAAAAATTCAAAATCCAGATATTCCGCCAATCCGCAGAGCCAGTCATAGTCCGTCTCCCCCCCTATCACACAGTCCGTATTTAAGTCCGCAGGAATGGGGGTGACGGTCTTTTTTTCCACAAGCGAGGCATAAATACCTGCCCCCAGGATATCATCCAGCACCTGTTGTGCCTTTTTTACGCCGGAGACCACAAAACTATTATTCTTTTTCATCAGCCCCTTGGCATCAAGGCAGAGCAAGGTATATTCGAGACTGCCTTCCCCCGGATCTGACACATCGATCTCATGCAGGTACCCAAGAAATATCCGGATTGCCTCGCTGCCATATCCCGCGCGCACCTCCATCTTCTGTCCCAGTTCCAGAAATCCCTCCAACTTTTTTATGCTTTCCGGGAATGCCCTGTTCACAAGATAGCAAATCACTGCCATATCCGGTTCTTTCTTCACGCTGGAAATCACCCTGGCACTGTCAAGGTAGGCTTCCTCGCCAAGTGCCAGTTCCCTGCCCCCGGCAAACACTTTTAAAACAGGGTCCTGGAAATTTTTATATTTTTCTGCCAGTGCCTTCCCGCTCATTGTCCGCACCGCCCGCTCCTTTCCGCCATCCTACAACCGTGGATTTCCCCGCCCCCATAACTGCCGCCACATCGCAGGATCTGAGGGCAATGCCATATCGCCTGTCCCAAGCCCTGCAATCTCCCCTGCGGCGGCAGTTTTTGGCATCCCGCCGCGCGCTTCCCCGACATAATCCCCGGTAATGGCGATCTGTGCCTGTGCCCTGACCGGCTTTCCGTCGGGCGCGAACATCGTATACTGGACGGAAAGCTTCGTCAGCACTCCCGCCACCGCGATGGAACCCCAAAAGAAATAGATTTGTTTGAGCCTGCCCTGGCTTTCCGCTGTTTGGTTGGTGTAGGGGTAGAGTTTGCGGATGTAATCTCTGACATCCTCATAAGAATCCTGATAGAGATCATTTAGGGTATTAAAAAAGAGTGTGGCGGAGAGGGTCAGATGTTTTCCCTGCCCACGCGGCATCGTCAGTTCTGCAGGATACTGCCATCCGATCTCCCCCGCAAAAAGCAGCTTCCCGAACCGTTTTATGCCATCCTCCCGCCCCTCCTGCGCGCCAACCGCCTCCTCGATGGAGAGCTCCGCCGGGTTAAACTGCACATAAAAACGTGTTCCCAGATTCGGGCGCTCATCCTCGTAAGAACAAATATATGCCTTTAAATACTGCGCCAAACCTATCCCTCCCCCTTGCGCACCCATTCATGGCGGATGCGTTCCTCAAACTGTCCGTAAACCCTTCCCGCCACCCCCCGCGCCAGGGTATCTTCCAGATTTCCCATCCCGAAAATACTTTCCGCCTGTTTTGCGGCGAGCGAAGGGCGGGATCTATAATATTCCCGCTCCTCCTTAAGCTGTTTTTTTACTGCTTCCTTTACAAAAGGGAGCAGCATCTCTTTTAATTTCTCCCGCTCCCTGTTCCAATCCGTTTTTTCACGCTCCGCCCCCTGCCGGCATCCGGCCGCCGCATACGCTTTACATACCCCTTCCGCGGCGACGGATACCCGGTAGACCTGCGTCTTGATCATGCCGCTTACTTTCATATTGATCCCCGCATGTTCAGGTGATGACCTGAAAATCTTCATAGCTGACCTCAAACCGGTCGATCAGAAGGCCGTTCTGCTCGGCGCTAAGCTCCCCGATCTCCCATTTTTTGATCAGCAGGCCGGTGAACAGATAATTTTTCAGCGGCAGCCCACGCCCGTCCATCACGATCAGATCCAGCGCCCCAAAAATCCTTCCCCCGACCATGCAGAACGGATGCTCCACTCCCCCGCAGACACCTTTTTCCATCTTAAGGATATGCTCGCCGCCGCAATATTTCGGAAAAACATGGACCATCGTGTTCAGTCCCCCCTCATGGTAGGTTTCCGTCTCAATCTCACGGCCGACCCCTGTGATCTTCTGGAAACCAAAGAGCAGTCCTCCCACCGTCACAACAAAGCGGTAGCCGGGAATAATTTCTGTAAAGGGCAATGACATCTGTCCCATGATATTCTCCTTTCACGAAATCCTAAAAAGATTATTTTCCCCGTTGATCTTGCGGTTAATCCGGTTGATCTCCTCGCAATATCTGCGCCTGTCCAGATGCGGCAGGCGCAGGATCTCATCCGGCGGCCAATGAAAATAATATCCGATGAAAGAAATTTCCTGCAACAGTTCCTCCCGGCTGTTCACCGTCATTGCCCCGCAGCAAAATTTAAAGTGTCCGTAAAACTCTTCCCGCAGTGCGGGCACTGCACCTGTATCACCGGGTCCTCGACATGGTTGATGGTCTCATACATATTCTGCAGGAACTGAAAATCCGCCGTAAACAGCCCCCCGACCACCTCCGGCGTAACGGCATCAAGCCCCTCCAGCTCCTCCACCACGCGCGAGAGCAGCAGCACCGAAAGATAATCCGGGTTCGCCTTCACCCGCACATCCCGCATCGCCTCAATTTCGTCGAGCGCCGTCGCCAGGCGCATGCGCCCCTGCCGGTGAAGATTTTTTTGTGCGTCAACGTAGCCCTTTGGGAGCGTAAACTCATATTCTGTCTGAAATAACATTGTTACCTCGCTTTCACGGCGCGCTATTTATCGCGTGTCACGCCCTCATGCGCAAGTTCCAGCGTTTCCACCGCAACTTCATTGCTGGTCGCGTTAAAATCCGGTGCCGTATATTTGGTCGGCCAAGCGGAGATCACCGTCCATTTTGCAATCTCCGCCTGTTTGTCGTCATGCAGGCTGATCACCACGGTCTTGCGGTTGATCGTCCCCTGCTCCACTTCCTTCATCCAATTATACAATTCCATGGAGCCCGTCATGCCCCATTTCAGTGTGATATTCCCGTATTTTATAAGCCCCGGCTGCTTTGCGACCGTATTCACCGCAAAATTGCCCTCCCGGTACTCAATCGGGTCCGAAGAAATATCCGGCGCGCTGACCTCGGAAAATCCCCCCACCGCCTTGCCGTCAATCGTAACATCATAATTATATTTTTTAAATGGATATACCATTGCCATCGTTTGCTGCCCCCTTCCGCAATGCCGTTACTGCGCGCTTTCCATTTTCTGTGTGATGCGGAAGATCACAAATTCCGCAGGCCTTACCGGTGCCACACCGATGACGCAGATGAGCCGCCCGTTCAAAATATCGTCCTCCGTCATCGTGCTCTTTCCGATATTGATAAAGAACGCCTCATCCGCCGTTCCCCCGGCAAACGCCCCGTTCCTCCACTGGGTTGTCAAAAATACGCGGATCGTGCCTTCCACCCTCGACCACAGCATCTCGTCATTCGGCTCAAATACTGCCCAGTTTGTATTTGCGCGGATGGACTCCTCGATAAAGATAAAAAGCCGCCTCACATTGACGTATTTCCAGTTCCCGTCGCTCGAACAAGTCCTTGCACCCCATACCCGGATGCCCTGCCCCGGAATCTTTCGGATCAGATTAATCCCTTTCGGGTTTAACTTTGCCTGTTCCGCTTCGTTGTAGCTCACGGAAAGCCCCGTGCAGTTCCTCACGACCTCGTTGGCAGGAGCCTTATGTACTCCCCTCGTATTGTCCGTGCGCGCATATATGCCGGCGACCGAACCGGACGGCGGCAGGAATACATTGCGGTTTACAAGCGGGTCATAGCATTGCAGCCAAGGGTGGTACATCGCCGCGTAACTCGAGTCGATCCCCTCCCGAAACTCCTGTAAATCCGCCACTTCCCTGTGCAAAAACGGCATATCAAGGATGGCAAAGCGGTTTTTTAATTCCTCGCAATGCCCGACTAGCGCACTCTGCACGGCCGGGTCCGTAATCCCCGGAACCGCCATCAGGCTTACATCGGAAATGGTCTTAAATGCCATCAGCCCGGTTCTTGCGTCCGGCGCGCCGTCCTGCCCGATATAAAGTGATGCCGCAAACTTGATTTTACCGTCACTTCCCCCTGAAAAAGCCACGGTAAGCGCCGGATCCTCCGCCCCGTCAAACAGCGTTTTTAAACTCTCTTCGCCAAGCTGCTCCGTGTTCACGGCAGCCGTGACGAGCTGTGATTTTTTCATTGCGTGTTCCATAAAATTATTGCGTTCCGGATGGAGGGACAAATCCTCGTACTGCTCTGACGCAGTCTCATCCTGCACTGACAGATTCCATTCCACCAGATATAAAAACACTTTGTCTTCTTTTCCGATGGCCTCCATCTTCCATTTCAGGCTGATCTGGGCTCCCTGTATGTCTGCGATCCGGTTATAGATGGCAGGCTTATCTTTTTGCGCATACTGGATGCATACGAGATCGCCCGCCAAAAAATCGGAGGTATCAGGAAGCGTCAGTGCCGTTTTCCCATCCTTCTCTTCCGCTTTTATGACTGCCGTCCGGCATTTCATGAGCGGTATCAATACTGCGGTGAGGGAATTTCCCCATGCGCCTGGGTTTGCTGCCGTGAACGTAAGGAAAGGCTTTGCCTCCTTTTCCGGTACCGCAAGGCTTCCCACTGCAGAAGCCGCACTTTCCTTTGGCACATTCCCGCTATCCGGAGTTTCCCCGCTGCCATCCTTCTTCACATCCCCGCTATCCGGGGTTTCCCCACCGCCATCCTTCTTCACATCCCCGCTATCCGGCTTTTCTTTTCCGTCCGCTTTCGCGCCATTTACCTGTCCGCAGACCCGCATGACATAGCAGGCCGAACCGCCGTTGTTAAAAAACTGCTCCACCGCGTAAGGGAGGAAGCGCATTTCCCCGTAAGTGCGCTCCGGCAGGTAACCGCCGAACCGCCTTCTGTAATCCGCAATGCTTGTGACCAGCACGGGCATCCCTGATACGGGGCCCTTTCTGGCCATCCCGATAAACCCTGCCGTGCTCGTCCCCACACCTTCCATTGCCTTGATCCCGGAATCAAATTCCTCCACATACACACCGGGCGATAGATACTCTGCCATACTGCTCCTTTCTGCCGACCCACGCGGCGATAACCTCCGGATGCCCTGCTGCAACAATTTATTGCGGATCTTCGCATCCCACCAGATTTGCAGCCCGTTCCGTTTTCACACCAACACATTCGGCTTGATTGGTGCCACGGCCTGGATCCTGCCCCCGTACAGGCATTTCAGGCAAGACCCGATATTGACCGCCTCCTTCCCCCCAATCTTCACTTTACCGCTCACCCCGCCCCAGTCCTTTACCGTACACGGAATGCAGGGCATCGGGGTGAGAACACCCAATGCCGCGGCGGTTGCCGCAGCCACCATGGGATTTGCCGGATTGGAACACATCCCGAAAGGCAGGATGTTTACAAACGGGATATGATCCGACTTCACTGCCACCGGAAAGGTGGAAATCACTTTTTTATCCGGCAGCACCATGATCGGTGTGGGCAGATTGCCGAAACTGCATTTCAATAATGTTCCCTGGACCACGACCGGCTTCATGCCATGCCCCCCTTTCCCGATGCCAAAACCCCGCTTTGGCACTGCTTCCTGCAATATTCCTGCAACTTGGCCTCTTCCCGCTACTGCTTTCTTTCCGTGCGGTAATCCCTCTCCTTTACCGCGTGCACGTTCCTGCGCCTGCCGGAGGAAAGCAATACCGGAACGGCCCGTATGTACACGGCCGGCTGGAGCGGCTGGCCAAAACTCCCCCACAGCCGGATCTTAAAATCCATGCTCTCACGCAAAAAGGAAAGTTCCGCTTCCTCCCCCTCCCCCCACGAAAGCACCGGGTTGTCATACACCGCGCGGATGATTTCATTGAGCGCGGCGTGCAGCTGCTCCCTCTGTAATCCCCCAAAGCGGTGCTTTTCGTTGCAGAATACCAGATAGGAAAGCTCCACCGCCTTTGGCGGGAAACGTTGCTCCCCCTCGTGAACCAGCGCCCCCGATGTCTTATATATGGAATAATCCTGTATATCATACAGATAGATCCCGACGCGGTAATCTTCTTCATCCCAGGGTGCCGCCAAGGAAATGGTTTCCCTATCCCGCACAATATCCGGGCAGAGGCTGTCCTGTAAAAACGAAAGCAGGCATTCCCCGACCTGCGGGATTTCACTGTCTATATGCTCTTTACTGCGGTCCATGATATGGCAACCTCTGTGATCCGGTTTCTCCTGCGCCCCTTCGTGAGCGTCAGGGCAATCTGGAAGCTTCCCTCCGCCACATTCTGGCGCAGCGCCTGTTTTTCAATTTCCCAGCCGCCTTTTTGTTCCGGGAAAAGCCCCTCATCCCCCTGGACCACAAGGAAAGATTTCTTATCGCGCTCCCAGTAAATATGCCCTCCTGCCTCGCGCAGCCTGCCGCAGTACAGCATTACCTCCTTCCCGGCAAAACCGTGGGAAATTTCCTCCGAGAGCAACACCTGCCCTTTGCGGTAATGCTTCGGAACCGGGATGACGGTGACACCACGGTGGATATGCTGTTCCCACTCTTCCTGAAAGAGCGGGGAAAATGTTTCCGGTAGGTATGGGGATGGCGCGGGCACCGGACTCGGTGGCAGGGGGATTGGTTCTGGCTGCGGCAAGATTGGCTGCGGCGGGGTAAACGGCTGCGGAAGCGGCGTGAGGTTCTTTAAGAGACTCCGCCACCGGATATCCACGATCCCATTTTCCTGCGCAGCCTGCCGCAGCATTTC
This sequence comes from uncultured Lachnospiraceae bacterium, assembly GCA_964390095.1. Lineage (GTDB taxonomy): Bacteria > Bacillota > Clostridia > Lachnospirales > Lachnospiraceae > RGIG4057. The sequence goes on from CAYMGZ010000004.1 coordinate 21,470, forward strand.
CTCCTCTTTCCACCGATGTGTGTAAAAGCGCACGGTATCGTCCGGTACAAGCACAACATGCGGTTTTTCCCCCGGCGGGAGCGTCATCCTAAAACACGCAAGGGGCAGCCATGCCGCCTCCAGGCAATCCGCTTCGGGGCAGGTGGCGTGATCCCGCAAATATTTTTCTGCCGCAAGCCGGTAGGATGCCGCCGTCTCAACCGTCACCTGAACCGCCGCAACCTTCACGGCGGCAGCTCCCTCCCGCAAAAATTCCAGCCGGCTCAGCTCGAAAATCACCGGCAGGTTCCGGTCCTCCCCGGTGCAGATATCCCACTCTTCTTCCACCATCCCGGAAAAAACAGTCGGGTTTTTCTCCAAAATCCGGCGGTCGCCGCCCGACGCGGCAAAAAATGCCCCGGTAAGCTTCGCCTCGCCGCGCCAGGAAATCTCCACCTCCCTGCCGCACAATGCCACCGCCTGCAGGCGGACCCGGAAAATACTGTCCGCCGGGACGAGCCTTGGCATTTTAAGTAAAAGCCGTATCTCCCCGTCCTCGTACAGCACACGCTCCACGGTCAGGTCCTCCTCGCCCCTGCCCGCCCGTGCCTTCATCTCCCGCCACGCGCGCAGCGGATACGCCCCGAACGAAACGCCCTCCGCAATCCTTGCTGTCTGATACGTCTCCTCCCCCTCAAAAATACTGCGCTCCTTGTCAAGCGCACATTCCGCATAGCGTATCCCAAGCACGAAAGTGTTTCCGTCTTCCGCCCGCAGACCGTCAAGCAAGGTAAAGTCGATTTTTGTATCCTGTGTCAGCAAAAGAAACCTGCCGTCCGCATCTAAGGCGCTTCCCTTTGTAACATACCAGTCCCCCGACGGATCCATCCGCACAGAAAGTCCGTCCACAATGCCGCTGCCGTGGAATTTTTGGTTGGCAAACGCCAGCTTTTTGCTCCCGTACTCCTGTTCCCTCACAAAATCACTCGCGTGAAGGAGCTTCCCGGGATAATAATGATTTTTGATAAAAGGTGTCCCTTTTGCCTTTTTCCTGTTTGCTTCCATGTGCCCTCCCCGATCGGACGATGCGCCAAGCCGTACAGTTCACAATAGTCATAAAGACAAAACTGTGGCTTCCGTGTCGAAACCTGTTCTTTTGAATATTGTACTATAAAAATTTATATTTTTTCATTTTTACCATTAAAGTGTAGAAAAAAAGTAGGGCTTTGTAAAATCACAACAAGCCCTACTTCCGTATTTCTTGATCTGCTACTGCAAAAAGGCATCCATAATCCTCAAATACAGATCATTTCCCATATCCTCCGCCATTGCTGTATCCACTTCGTTTTCCGCGTCCTCTTCCTCTGCCGTATCCATTTTGTTTTCCGTGTCCTCTTCCTCTGCTGTATCCATTTTGTTTTCCGTGTCCTCTTCCTCGGTATACGTCAATTCTGTATCATCAGATTCCGAATCTGTATCATATTCCGTAGTTGCTTTCGCTTCCTTGCTTCTCTGTACTGTCACATGTGTTTTAACTTGCAAACGGATTCCTTCCGCCGCCCTGACAATACTTTCCGAATCCATATATACCCCGGAAGCTATGGAATCCCAAAATGGTCCCCTGCGTATGCTGCCCGTATCCCCTGCGGAAAAGCAGGCATACGCACAAGCGAAGCAACAGCGCCTTATGCCGCCAAGATATTCCGGGCGCAGCCACAATTTCCCTTCGTCCACAGTCAGCGCACCTGCCCGAACCATTGCATTCTGCCGCTCTTGTGGTTCATGCCTCAGAAAATTCAGGATTCTTTGCTCCGCATGGGCGTTACTGACACTGACATCCCCGACGATCCAAACGGCGATCTGGGCGAAAGCATACCCTGAATGCGCAAGATTGCCAGAAATCTGATATATATGCTGCATATGCCTTCTCTGCCGCCTCGTACTCCCTGCCCCGTAATCTATCTCAACCTTTCCAAGCTGCCGTCCAAGCTTTGAAATCTCCGTGCTGAAATTTGTGGAAACAAGAATCCGGCGGCTGCTCTTGTCGTAATAGCATTGGATCTCACCGTTTATTTTATATATCACAGACAAAAAAGTAGAAAGCCAGCGCAAGTAACGGTGGATATCCTCACCCGCATCATACTCCCTCGGTTCTCTCGCCCCATCCCTGTCCCTGTACATCTCATACAATCGATTTCTTACCCTGCGGTCTCCCAGGTCGTTTGTTGTTCCTGGAGAGTGGAGGGTATGGTTGCGGCATCCTCCGTATGAATACATTTTTTTATCTGCCAGCCAGAGCAGATAAGCATACGACGCGGTATCAACACAAGAATCCCGCAACGGCCCCTCCCCCTCCCGCGCATCGGCCAAAAGCATAGCGGTTTCCTCCGCGGTCGGGGAAGGCGAAGGGGTTTCCCCCTCCTCATCCCCTTCTTCGCTCCATTCGCCCGTTTCCTGCCGGTATCTCCACTTTGTCCGCTGAACCGGGGCATCTTGTCGCACAGACATCCCCGTGCCATAACCAACCTCCGCCAGGGCGGGGGCATCGGGCATTCTTTCTGCCGCGGCAGCCAAAAAATCCGCCTCGCGCTCCAGCAGGGCATTGTCATTGACTGCTTCCCCGTTCCGAAAATAATCCGGTTTTACCCTCCCCTGCTTCTGCTGCACCACATGCCCCAATTCGTGCCCCAGATATTTTTCCTGCCCGGATGCAATATAGACCTGGTTTCCCTGTGTATATGCGTATGCCTTCCTCTGCGCAGGCGCACCGGAGTGGTAATGGACGCGCACATCCCCAAAAGACAGCCCTGACAAATCCTCAAACTGCTGTTTCATCCGGTCCGGTATCCCGGTCGGATTTGTCCGTTTCTTCATCTTTGGACGATTTTCGTGCGCATACATGGCAATCCCCCCTTTGCATCGTCAGCCTGCCTCGGCCCCCGCAGCCACTTCCTTTTCTGCAAGCTTTTGCGCCGCAAGCACCGCCTCTGCCCCTGCTTCCTTGCCTGTCGGCTCCTCTCCTACCGGATGGAATGTCGGAACGATCTCCTCCACCATCGCAACGATATCCTCGCTGTTGTCGTAACTTGCCTTTGCCAGTTCTTCCAACTGCCCTAAAAATTTCGCGGTGTCAAACGGGATCGGCTTGCCGATGTGGATCAGCTCATTGTCGGTTTTCTTCATGCCCTCCTCCGCCATCAGCTTCTCCTCATAGAGCTTCTCACCCGGGCGCAGGCCGCTGTATACGATCTTGATGTCCACATCCGGTTTGTAGCCCGACAGCTTGATCAGGTTGCGCGCCAGCGTATCAATCTTCACCGGTGCACCCATGTCAAGCACAAAAATCTCGCCGCCCCAGGCATACGTGCCCGCCTGCAGCACAAGGCTCACCGCCTCCGGGATCGTCATGAAATAGCGGATGATATCCGGGTGCGTTACCGTGACAGGACCGCCCGCCTCGATCTGCTTTTTAAACAATGGGATCACGGAACCGTTGCTTCCGAGCACGTTGCCAAACCGCACCGCCACGAACTGCGTGCCCTTGCGGTCTTTGTTCTTGACACTCTCGATCTTTGGGCTGTCCCCCTCCACTGCCATATGGTCCATCGGG
>CAYMGZ010000005.1:0-9743 GCA_964390095.1 uncultured Lachnospiraceae bacterium
AGATACTTACAAAAAGGGAAGGCAGGTTTTTGTTATGATGGGAATTATCATCGCGATTTTATCGGGGGCCATGATGAGCGTCCAGGGGGTTTTCAATACCGGGGTCACAAAGCAGACCAGCATTTGGACGGCGGCGACCTTCGTGCAGTTCACTGCACTTTTAGTCAGCCTTGCGGCGTGGTTCATGGCAGGGAAACAGGCACCGTTTCTAAGCCTGTTTCAAATTGACGGGAAATATATGCTGCTCGGCGGCGTGATCGGGATTGCGATCACCTACACCGTAATCAAGAGCGTGGAAATGTTAGGACCCGCGCAGTCGGCAATGCTGATCGTCACCTCACAGTTGATTGCGGCGTACCTGATTGAGCTGTTCGGGCTGTTCGGGACGGACAAAGTGGAGTTTGTATGGCGCAAGCTGATTGCGCTCGTGCTTGTGGTCGGGGGGATCATTTTGTTCCAATGGTCAGGGAAACAGGCGGGTTAAGGCGGGCGGATTTATTTTTTTGAAAATGCCCTTGTCAATTGTGCGAGAATCTAGTACAATAGATATAGTTGTATTGAGGGTACAATCTGCGGGAGCACCGGAAAGGGAAAATAAGGTGTTTCTGGATGAAAAAAGGTATGATGTTAAAAGGGCTTCTCGCTGTCCTTTTTGTGTTTGCCGCGGGCATTTGTTATGTGTGTGCGGCAAAAACGGGGGAGGGGGACGGGCTGGTCTTACAGCAGCAGGGGCAGGCAGGGCTTTTGCAGGGCGATGGTGCCCGGGAAGGGGAGGATCCGGCAGGGTGTTTGGCGGGTGAGGACAAGGGGGAGGAACCCCCACGGCTTTACGTGCATGTCTGTGGTGCGGTAAAACAGCCTGGCGTTTATGCGTTGTCCGCGGGTTCGCGTGTCTCGGATGCCATTTTGTGCGCCGGGGGATTTTTGGCCGGCGCGGCAGAAGATTACCTGAATCTGGCACAGCTTGTCTGCGATGGGCAGAAGATTTATGTTCCGTCGCAGGAGGAGGCAGAGGGGTTAAAAGAAGCCGGGGGCGGTGCCCTGTCCGGCAGTGGTGGGGAAGAAACAAAGGATACGCCGTATGTGGATATCAACACGGCGGCATCCGGCGAGCTGATGACGCTTCCCGGGATCGGGAAGGCGAAGGCAGACGCAATCGTTGCATACCGGAAGGAACACGGGGCTTTTTCTTCCTGTGAGGAATTGATGCAGGTTCCGGGCATTAAGGAAAGCGTTTATGAAAAGCTGCGTGATGTGATAACGGTGGGGAGATAAAGAACTGCAAGAAAAAAGATGATATTATATGCCTTTTAACATGCGGCAGTTCTTGGAGGTTTTAGGGGAAAGGAGCTCGTGCCCGACATGGGAAAGCAAGTATTGGTAGTGGATGATGAGAAATTGATCGTAAAGGGAATCCGTTTCAGCCTGGAGCAGGACGGCATGGAAGTGGAATGCGCCTACGACGGGGAGGAGGCACTTGCGGTCGCGCGCGAAAAAGAGTACGATGTTGTCCTGTTGGATGTCATGCTGCCAAAGATGAGCGGTTTTGAGGTGTGCCAGCAGATCCGTGAATTTTCCGATATGCCAATCATCATGCTGACCGCAAAAGGGGATGATATGGACAAAATCCTTGGGTTGGAATATGGGGCGGATGATTATATCACAAAGCCGTTTAACATCCTTGAGGTCAAGGCGCGCATCAAGGCGATCATAAGGCGCAATGACAAGAGGGTGGCGGAGACGGAGCAGGGCGGCAAAGCCAAAGGGGCAGCGGAGTTTGGGGAGCTTCGGATTGACAAGGAGGGGAGGCGTGTTTTCATCCGTGGCAGGGAGATCAACCTGACCACGAAGGAATATGACGTGTTGGAACTGCTTATTTTCCACCCAAACAAGGTTTACAGCCGGGAAAAGCTTTTGAACATGGTATGGGGCTATGACTATCCGGGGGATGTGCGCACCGTGGATGTACATATCCGCAGGCTCCGCGAGAAGATCGAGGACAACCCGAGTGACCCGAAGTATGTGCATACGAAGTGGGGTGTTGGGTATTATTTCCAAAATGTATAAAGGGGCGGGCGTGAAGGGGATGAAAGAAAAGCTGAAACGCCTTGTGAGCGTGCGCGTCATCTTCCTGCTGCTGATCTTTGTGATGGTGGGCATCTCGCTTGCCGGGGTGACGGTTGGGATCTTTGCCGTATGCAAAAGCCGGGCGGTTTCCGGCCGGGTGGCGGAGGTGGAAGAGTATGCCCACGTCCTTTCAAACCAGATGGCGGCTTCCGGGTACCTGGCGGTACAGACGGCGGAAATCACGACGGAACTTTCGGCGGCGGCGGATATTTTTGACGGGCGCATCATCGCCGTGGATGGGAATTTAAAGGTGGTTGCCGATACATATAATTATGAACTTGGGAAGATCCTGCTTTCTAAGGAGGTGATTGAGTGCATCCGGGGGATGAGCAGCTGCAAGGTGGAGGAGAAAGACCTTTATGTGGAGCTGACCCTGCCGGTAAAGGGGGGCGATGCCGGCGGGAATACAAACGCGGGCGCGGTTATTTTGCGTGCATCGCTGGAAAAGGAAAATGCGTTTGTGGACAGCGTGAAGCGGGCGGTTTTCCTGATTGACATTGTCCTGCTCCTTTTGACGGCGGTGATTGCATTTTTCGTCTCCGCCAGGATGACAAAGCCGTTTAAGGCGATCGTTGCATCCCTGCAGCATGTGGCGGACGGTTATTTGGAGGACACGGTTTCGATCGGCGGGTTTTATGAGGTGCGGCGCATCTCGGATTCCTTTAATGAGATGCTGCTGCAGATGAAGAAGGTGGAGGAATCGAGGCAGGAATTCGTATCCAATGTATCGCACGAGCTAAGGACCCCGATGACTTCGATCAAGGTGCTCGCGGATTCCCTGATGATGCAGGAGGATGCACCGGTTGCACTGTACCGAGAATTTATGGTTGATATCACGGATGAGATTGAGCGGGAGAACAAGATCATCAACGACCTGTTGTCCCTCGTGCGCTTAGACCGCAAGGATGCGGAGATGCATATCGCACAGGTTTCCATCAACGAGCTGATGGAGATCATTTTAAAGCGCATCAAGCCGCTTGCGCAGATGCACAACATCGGGCTTGTTTTTGAGAGTTTCCGCCCGGTGATTGCGGAGGTGGATGAGGTAAAGCTTTCCCTTGCCATCTCGAACTTAATTGAAAATGCGGTGAAGTACAATGTCGAGGACGGGAATATCCGGGTTTCGCTCAATGCCGACCACAAATATTTTTATATCTCCGTGGCGGATTCCGGGATCGGGATACCGGAGGCGGCGCAGCCGTTTATTTTTGACCGTTTTTACCGCGTGGACAAGGCGCGCTCGCGCGAGACCGGGGGGACCGGGCTGGGGCTTGCGATCACAAAGAGCGTGGTACTGCGCCACAAAGGGGTGATCAAGGTGTACAGCAGGGAAAATGAGGGGACCACCTTTACCGTAAGAATCCCGTTAAGCTTTATTGCGTAGGAAGGGGGATGGCATGAAACGGAAGATATGTTGTATTATGGCGTTTATATTACTTCTTTCTGCAAATGCCCCTGCGGGCTGTAAAAAGGAGCCGGAGGGGGAGGCGGCGAGCGGGAAACTTTATTTCCTTAACGACACGGAGACGCAGCTTGTCAGCGAAGGCTATGAGGTCAAGGCGACATTTCGGGAGGCGCAGGTGCAGGAATATGTGGATGCGCTTGGAAAAGAGCCGGAGGGGCGCGCTTGCAAAAAGCTCCTTCCAGACAATGTGGCACTGCTTGATTTTTCCTTTGGGGAGGCGGACCAGCTGATCCTGAATTTTGATGCCAATTATAGCTTACTTTCAGGGATTACGGAGATTTTAGTCCGCGCGGCGCTTGTAAAGACCTTCTGCCAGATTGACGGGGTGGACTATGTGGAATTTTATATTGGGGGCATCCCGTATATGAACGGGGAAGTCCCGGTCGGGATGATGAAAGCGGAAGATTTCATTGACGATGCCGCCGATTCGGAATACTATACGCAGGCGGCGAGCGTGTCGGTCTATTTTGCCAATGAGGATGGGACCGCACTGCGGGAATCGCACCGGCAGGTTGCCTACAACGGGAACATCACAATGGAACAGCTTGTGGTGGAACAGCTGATCGGCGGCCCGATCGAGGAGGAAGTGGCGGCGGGCATGTACGCGACCATCCCGGCGGGGACGCAGTTGAGCAAGATCAGTACGAAAGATGGCGTGTGCTATGTTGACTTAAATGACAAATTTTTAGATAAACTTGAAGGTGTGACAGAACAGGTTGTGCTGTATTCGATTGTGAATTCCCTTGTGGAACTTCCCAATGTGAATAAAGTGCAGATCCGCATCGGGGGGGAGTTGCGCAAGAATTACCAGTCCGTCGAGATGCCGGAGATGTTTGAGCGCAATCTGGATCTGATCGAGACGGAAATGTAAAGTTTTTGTTTTAAGTCCGGCAAATGCCGGCGGAAAGGCGGGAATGGTAAAACGTCCTTTGGTTTTACTGACGCTTTTTTATCTTTTCGGGATTCTGGCGGGGAATGGCGGTGTGCGTTTCATCCTGTTCCCCGTTCTTGCCATCTTTCTTTTTTTGTTCCGGCATCAATTTTTGTTCCGGCATCAATCGAAAAAATACCGCAGGGAACGCCTGTTTTTCCTGCTGCCGTTTGCTTTTTTGGCGGGCTTTGGCCTGACGCGGCGTGCCATGGCACCGACCGCGCTTGAGCAATATGTGGCACAGGGCGGGCAGGGGAGGGCCGTGGGAACGGTACGCGAGAGTGTGGAAGGGCAGAATACGGGGCGCATGGTGGTTTCACTGTCCGCACTGGAAGGCGCGCCGCAAAAGGTGGTGGGCTGTTTTGCCCTGGTTTATGCAAAGAAGGAGGAGCTGGTGGCACCGGGGAGCGAGATCCTGGTGCTGGGGGATTGGATGGCATTGTCCAGGGGGGATAACCCGGGTCAGTTTGATGAATATGATTACTATAAGGCGCAGGGCATCGGCGCAAAGCTGATGTCGGAGGAGGTACAGGTCATAAAAGAGGGAAAAAACGGAATACGCGCCATACTCTGGCGGCTGCGCATGCGGATGAAGGAAGTGTACCGGGAGGTGCTTCCGGAGACGGAGGCAGGGATTTTGGAGGCGATGCTGTTGGCGGAGAAGGGGGGGCTTGCACAGGAAGTAAAGCAGATGTACCGGGAGGCGGGTTTTTCCCATATCCTCGCAGTCTCCGGGCTGCATCTGTCACTCCTTGGCATGGGCTTTTACAAGCTGTTAAAAAAGCTGCGCGTAAAAAGCAACACGGCGGTCGTGGCAGCGGCGGCGCTTGTAGTTTTGTACAGCATGTTCACGGGGTTTGGGATCCCGGTGGTGCGTGCGGCCATCATGCTGCTTCTGTCTTTGTTTGCCGCCCCGGCAGGGAAGACCTACGATGCGCCGACGGGGCTTGCCGCCGCAGCGCTTGTTGTTTTGGTCCGGCAGCCATTACAGTTGTTTGCGGCAGGATTTTTGCTTTCGTTCGGGGCGGTGGCAGGGATTCTTTTGTTTTCGCGGATTTTTCAGGAATTTGGGATAAAAAGGCTTTCCGCAAGCATCGGAGTCCAGCTCGTGCTTTTGCCGCTTTTGCTCTGGTTTTACTATGAAGTCCCGGTGTACGCGCTTTTGCTCAACCTTTTGGTTGTACCGTTTGTAAGCCTTCTTTTGGTGCTTGCGGTGTTCGTCGGCACCTTTGGGAGCCTGTGGCTTTTTGCCGGGAAATTTTTCGCGGGCGGTGCATACGTGCTTCTCAAAGGCTACGAGGCAGTCTGCCATTTGAATGGGAAGCTGCCGGGGAACCAGTTCTGCTACGGCAGGCCGGCGTTTTGGAAAATGCTCCTATATTACACACTGTTGCTCCTTTTTTACATTTTGTGCCGGTATGTCCTGCCGGAAGGGAGGAAGAGCAAAAAATACCTTCTCTCCCTTGGCGTGTTCTTCGTTTTCCTGCTGCCGGGGAAGGCCGCGCTTACCGTGACACAGCTTGCGGTTGGGCAGGGGGACTGTGCGGTGCTGCAAAAGGGGGATATGACGGTATTGGTTGATGCGGGGAGTTCCGTAAAAAACGGGGCGGAGCGCATCCTTGTGCCATACCTGCAATACCATGGTGACACCGTCATCGAGTATGTATTTTTAAGCCATACCGATGAGGACCATTGTAGTATGCTGCTGGAACTTTTGGACCGGATGGCACAGGGGAAGTGTGATGTGGTGGTAAAAAACCTGGTGATGGCCAAGGTGGGGCAAGGGGAGGAAAAATACGCGCTGCTGTGCGAGAAGGCAGCGGCGGCAGGGGTAACCATACATAATTTTGCGGCAGGCGATGTGCTTTTTTTGGGGGATGAGCAGCTGATTTGCCTTTACCCAAAAGAAGGGGAGGACGCGGGCGGTATCAATGAGAATTCGATGGTGCTTGCGCTGTCCGGGAAAGATGCCGTCTGGCTTTTTACGGGGGATATCGCGATGGAGCAGGAAAAGGTGGTTTTGGAACAATTAAAGCGGCGGGGGCTTCTTTTTGATGGGAGGCGCAAATACTTAAAGGCGGCACACCACGGTTCAAAATATTCGAACAGCGAAGAACTTCTGCAGTGCTTTTCGCGGGACGTTGCCGTGATTTCCTGCGGCAAGGACAACCGTTACGGCCACCCGCACGGGGAAACACTTGCAAGGATGGAGGAAGCGGGGGTGAGCGTGTTCCTGACATGGGAGAGCGGTGCCGTGCGAAGCCGTGGCGGGGAATTTTATGAGTGGCACGCGCACCAGGAAAAAAATGTAAAATGGAGGTGATGGGGGCTTTTGCCCCCATTTCCTGTTTTGGGCGGGCCGTGGCGACAGAAAATGATATAAAATGATATTTCGCAGTTTTGATTGACAATAAATCAAGAAAATAGTATACTCTACAATGGCAGAAGGATTTTGACGTTGGAAACAAAAGTTTGTTGGCAAAGGAAGGTAACAGAGGGATTTTTATGATAGGATTTTACAATTATACGGTAATTCTTACATATATCGGGCTGATGTCGTCGGTGCTCGGCATGGCGCAGGTTTTTGAAGGACATTACCGTGCGGCGTTTTTGTGCCTGATCATTTCAGGCACCTGTGATATGTTTGACGGGAAGGTTGCGCGGGCGAAAAAGGACCGCACGAAGCAGGAAAAGGTGTTTGGGATACAGATTGACTCCCTGTGTGACTTAATCTGTTTTGGCATGTTCCCGGCGACCATCGGCTATTCGCTCACGGCGGGGCGGGGCGGGCTTTCCATCCTTGGGATGGCAGCGTCCGTTTTGTTTGTGCTGGGTGCGGTCATCCGCCTTGGCTATTTCAATGTTGTGGAGCAGGAGCGCCAGGAGCAGACGGAGGAACACCGGAAATATTACCAGGGCCTTCCGGTCACATCGGTTGCGCTGATTTTGCCGATCGTGTATATTTTAAGCGTGTATTTTGATTTTTTGCCGTTGGCCCAGACGTACTGCATCGCGATGCTTGTCATTTCGTTTTTGTTTGTCTTGGACATCAAGGTAAAAAAGCCGGGGAACTTCGGGGATGTGGTTATGACCGTGCTGGGTTTGGCCGTGCTTGCGGGGGTACTGATCTTTTGTGAATAAAACGCGAAGGGCGTGAAAGGAGAGCGGATGGATTATAGGGACCGGGAAGGAAAACTGTTCCAAAACAGGACGGGGCAGGATAAATCGCTTGAGATGGTGTATTCTAATGTGTGTGGCCGTCTCGTGATGAGGTTTTTGGCAGTGCCGGCCATCTCACGGGCAATCGGGTGCTTTATGGATACATGGGCATCCACCTTTATGATCGGGCGTTTTATCCGTAAGAACGGGATTTGCATGTCCGAGTACAGGAGGAAGAAATACCGTTCGTTCAATGATTTTTTCACGCGGCAGGTAAAGGAGGGGAAACGCCCGGTTGACTTAGAACCTTCCCATCTCATCGCGCCCTGTGACGGCATGGTGACGGTGTACCCGATCAACCTGCGCACGAAGATTTTTGTAAAGCATTCCTGCTATACCGTGGGGTCGATGCTGCGCAATGAGAGGTTGGCAGCGGCGTATGTTGGCGGCTGTTGTGTCGTGCTGCGCCTCGCGGTGGATAATTACCACCGTTACTGTTATGTGGACACGGCGGTGAAAGGGCGTGACCATTTCCTTGCGGGTTATCTGCACACGGTAAACCCGGTGATCCTTGACCATGTCAAGATTTATAAGGAAAATGCAAGGTCGTACTGTGTCCTTGACACGAAGAATTTTGGGAAGGTCGTGCAGATGGAGGTCGGCGCGATGTGCGTCGGGCGCATCCACAATTACCACCGGGAGGCCATCGTGCACCGCGGGCAGGAAAAGGGGCGTTTTGAGTTTGGCGGCTCCACCATCGTGCTCTTTTTCCAGCGTGACCAGGTGGCAGTTGACGATGACATTTTAAGGAATTCCGCGCAGGGCATCGAGACAAAGGTGCGGCTTGGCGAGCGGATTGGAAAGGCAATGTTTTCATGAAGACGATCAAGGAGGATATCCGGACGGGGAATTTTAGGCGGGCATATCTTTTGTACGGGAGCGAGGCTTATTTAAAAAGGCTGTACCGGGATAAGTTAAAGGAGGGCGTGCTGGCAGGGGGGGACGCAATCACTTTCTCCCCCTTTGAGGGGAAAGGGATTGATGGGGGTAAGGTTGCCCAGATCGGGCAGACCCTGCCTTTTTTTGCCGCGAGAAGGCTGATCCTGATTGAAAATTCCGGTTGGTTTAAGAGCGCCAACGATATGGCGGACGCGCTAAAAAACTTTCCGGAAACAACGGTCATTGTTTTTGACGAGGAGGAGGTTGACAAGCGCGGCAGGCTTTACAAGGCGGTCAAGGAGATCGGCTATATCTGTGAATTTAGCCCGATGGGCGAGCGCGACTTAAAGCTTTGGGTGGCAGGCCTTTTGAAGGCGGACGGGAAGAAGATTACGGACGGGACGATGTCGTACCTGATCGAGAAGGTCGGGACGGACATGGAAAATATCCGCACGGAGGCGGAGAAGCTGACGGCCTACACTTACGGGCGGGAGGTGGTGGAGAAGGAGGATGTCGATGCCATCTGCACGGAACAGATCACGGGGAGGATTTTCCAGATGATGGACCAGATCGCGCAGCAAAACCTAAAACAGGCATTGGGACTTTACCATGACCTTTTGGTGCTGCGGGAAAAACCCATGTCCATCCTGTTTTTGATGCTGCGCCAGTTCAACCTTTTGCTGCAGGTAAAGCAGCTTGGCTCAGATGGCATGTCCGGTGCCGAGATTGCGAAAAAGGTAGGGGTCCCGCCTTTTGCCGCCGGGAAATACCTCTCGCAGGCAAAAGCGTTTTCCACGCAGGTGCTGCGGGAAGCGGTGCAGTTTTGTGTCCGCACGGAGGCGCAGGTGAAAAGCGGGCAGATGAATGAGCAGATCGCAGTCGAGCTTATGCTGATCCGGCTTTCGGGGATTTCGGAAGTGTCCGGCAGTATGGGATAGGGGCTATGTTTTTGCTTCTTGTGTTTGGGAAGGGTGTGCCCTCTTGGTATATAACATAAAATGTATAAAAATAGCACTTGCATTATTGGTGGAAATGTGGTATGCTAATCGTCGTGGCAGGGAATCTGCTATTTTGGAGATGTACCCAAGAGGCTGAAGGGTCCGCACTCGAAATGCGGTAGGT
>CAYMGZ010000005.1:9753-24134 GCA_964390095.1 uncultured Lachnospiraceae bacterium
AAACGGTTTTGTGATGAAATCCACCGCTCCATATTCAAATCCCTTCATCTCCGTTTGTGGGAACCAGCCGCAGATACGGGATTCCTTAAGGGAATCCGGCGTTTGCGGCTGGTTCCGTTTTTCCTTGTCACCCGTAGATACCGGTCAATAGATTTCATCATATGATCCATTTGTTTGGTCGGGTCAGCTCCTTGGTGGTGCCTGGGCTGATTTTTTGATTGCCGTATTGACCGGACGGCATCCTTAAAAGGGCTGATTTTCTTGGAATTTTCGGTTTCTTCCCCCTATGTTCTGTTGTTTTTTGGTAATTTTATACCATTGTTTTGGTTGCTTTTGTTCCATGTCAAAACGAAAAAAGTATTGACAATCTACAAAAGAGTAGATTACAGTAGAAGGAAGAAAGGGAGGTGGTGTAATTTGGCAAGGTTTCAGACCGTCCCTGTATGGATGGTGGGTTTTGTCCATGTAGTTTGGTCAAGCGAGAAAGGATGTGGATGGTTTATCACGTCTTTTTATTATAGTCAATAATTTTAATATATACATATTTAGATAGACTAAAAAGATTTCATATGTTGTAATTAGGAAATTAAAGGGATAAATTAGGAAAAATAGTCGGCAAAGATGGTCTTTTCTTTTTGGAAAAAATGGTGTATAATGAAAAAAGATAGAATCATGTTAGTCTACGGTTTCTGGCAGGTTAATGGAAAATCCAAATTAAGATCCAATCAAAATATTTACGAGAGGCAGGTTTGGAAATAAATTTTCGAACTTTTGGACGGCACGGTATTGCAGGAAAATCTGCGGCATGCAGGAAAGGGGTATAAAAATGGAGAACCAGTATGAGAAAATGTCGCTGGCGGAATTGAGAAGTGTGGCGAAAGAAAAAGGAATTACGGCAATCACCACGAAAAAGAAACAGGAACTTATTGACCTTTTGGGGCAGGGGCAGGCTCCGGAACAAAAGGCGGCAGCCGAAACAACACCGCCGGTACCACAGGGAAACCGGCAGGGAACAGCCCCGGCGGCGCGCAAGGACGGCCGTGCAGGTACCCTGCGGGAGGCGGCAGGAAGGGAGGGTTATACCCCACCCCAGCGGGAATCCGTACCGCAGCAGCAGGGGAGGGAGGGCTATGCCCCACCCCAGCGGGAATCCGTACCGCAGCAGCAGGGGAGGGAGGGCTATGCTCCACCTCAGCGGGAGCCAGCACCGCAGCAGCAGGGGAGGGAGGGTTACGCCCCACCCCAGCGGGAGGCCATACCGCCAAATTTTGAGCGGAGGGGCACATACGGCGCGGATAACTATGAGCGGCAGAGAAACGACCGTGGTGGCTACGGCAGCGGGCATCCGAAGGATAACCGGCAAAGGGGCAGTTATGTGCGCCAACAGCCGCCCGGCGACCGTAGTGTGAACGGGCAGGGAAACTACGTAAACCAGAACAATGCCCCATACATGCCGGAACAGAGGGAAAATGTGGCGGCAAACCAGATGAACCAGAATGTGCAGGGGAATATGGGATACCGCACGAACCAGCCACTGTCACAGGAAGAATTAGAGCAGCTTGACAGCGGCGAGACAAAGGAAGGGATTCTTGAGATTATGCAGGAAGGCTTCGGCTTTATCCGCTGTGATAATTTCCTTCCGGGCACCAACGATGTCTATGTGTCGCCGATGCAGATCCGCAAGATGAATTTAAAGACGGGCGACGTGATTGTGGGCAACACGAAGATCCGCAGCCAGACAGAAAAATTCAGCCCCCTATTGTATGTCAATACGATCAACGGCTTTCCGCCGGCGGATGCCTTAAAGCGTCCAAGGTTTGAGGACCTGACACCGATTTTCCCAAACAGGAGGATCCACCTTGAGACCCCCGGCTGCAAGCCGGCCATGCGCATCGTTGACCTTATCTCCCCGATTGGCAAGGGGCAGCGCGGTATGATCGTTTCCCAGCCAAAAGCCGGAAAGACGACATTGTTAAAGCAGATTGCGCACGCCATCACGAAGAACCATCCGGAGATGCATATGATCATCCTGCTGATTGATGAACGTCCGGAGGAAGTGACGGATATCAAGGAATCCATCCAGAGCGATAACGTGGAAGTGATTTATTCTACCTTTGATGAACTGCCGGAAAACCACAAAAGGGTATCGGAGATGGTCATCGAGCGCGCAAAGCGCCTGGTGGAACACGGAAAGGATGTCATCATCCTGTTAGACAGCATCACACGCCTGGCGCGCGCCTACAACCTGACCGTGCAGTCAAGCGGGCGCACGCTCTCCGGCGGTCTTGACCCGGCAGCGCTGCATATGCCGAAGAAATTTTTCGGGGCGGCAAGGAACATGCGCGAAGGGGGGAGCTTAACAATCCTTGCGACAGCGCTTGTGGAGACGGGGAGCCGTATGGATGATGTTGTCTTCGAGGAATTTAAAGGGACCGGCAACATGGAGGTGGTGCTGGACCGCAATCTGTCGGAGCGCCGCATTTTCCCGGCGATTGACCTGCCACGTTCCGGTACGAGGCGGGAGGATCTGCTTTTAAGCCAGACGGAGATCGAGGCCAATGTGCTGATGCGCCGCGCGTTCAACGGGATGAAACAGGAGGAGGCGGTGGAGCGCATTATCCAGATGTTTGCGTCCACAAAGAACAATGCGGAATTCATCGAAACATTAAAAAAGACAAAATTTGCATATTAGGACTTGCCAAGAAGAAAAAGCTGTGGTATAATAAGCAAGCTGTTTAAAATCATGTGCATCGGTTAGGAATCGCTGCACAAAAGGATCATGAGAGGTGAAAATAATGAAAGAGTCCATTCAGCCAAAATATTATCAGGCAAAGGTTACCTGCAACTGCGGGAATGAATTCGTGACTGGTTCCACGAAGCCG
Organism: uncultured Lachnospiraceae bacterium; assembly: GCA_964390095.1. GTDB lineage: Bacteria > Bacillota > Clostridia > Lachnospirales > Lachnospiraceae > RGIG4057. The sequence continues at coordinate 12,636 of CAYMGZ010000005.1, forward strand.
GAGATCCATGTGGAGGTCTGCTCCAAATGCCATTCCTTCTATACCGGCCAGCAGAAGGCCGCAGCCGCACGCGGTGCGATTGATAAGTTTAACCGCCGCTACGGTCTGAACAACAACTAAGACAGGTATCAGAATAGCTGCAGAGGTTTAAAATCAGGCTGAGGTTAGAAGTAATCTCAGCCTGTTTTGCGATGAAACAATTGTTTTTGGATAACAGGATATGCCCTCTTGGCAGGGCAGGAGGGACAGAGATGAGATCATCGGGGATTGGCGGACAGGCCGTTCTGGAAGGCGTGATGATGAAAAACAAGGATCATTACGCAGTTGCCATCCGCAAGCCGGATAACCAGATCGAAGTAAAAAAAGATGAATTCCACAGTGTCGGCACGAAAAACAAATTGTTCCGCCTCCCGCTTCTGCGCGGGGTGGTGGTTTTTGTGGAATCACTCGTGCTTGGGATCCGCACGTTGACATATTCCTCAAGCTTTTATGAGGAGAGGGAGGAAGAAGGGGCGCAGGCATCAAAGGCAAAGGAAACTTTGATGGATGTGGGTGTTGTTGTGCTGTCCGTATTTATGGCAGTCCTGGTTTTTATCCTGCTCCCGCTCCTGCTTTCGCGCCTGCTTGGGCATTTGGTCCATTCCGGGATGCTCCAGCTGTTTTTGGAGGGGGTGCTGCGCATTGCGATGTTTGTGGCCTATGTTGCCATGATTGCAAAAACGGAAGACGTAAAACGTATTTTTATGTACCATGGAGCCGAGCATAAATGTATAAACTGCGTGGAACATGGGGAGGAACTGACAGTGGCGAACGTGAGGCGGCAGAGCCGGCGGCATAAATGCTGCAAAACAAGCTTCCTTTTGGTTGTCATGCTAATCAGCTTCGTGTTCTTTATGTTTATCCGTGTCCGGACGGCATGGCTGCGCTATTTGCTGCGTATCGTGCTGATCCCGGTGATCGCGGGGATATCCTATGAATTGATCCGCTTGGCGGAAAATGGCGACAACAAGGTGTTTGCCGTGTTTGGCAAGCCGGGGCTTTTTATGCAGGGGCTGACGACAAGGGAGCCGGACGATTCAATGGTTGAGGTAGCAATTGCTTCCGTGGAAGCGGTGTTTGACTGGAAGGCATTCCAGGAAAAGGCAGGGATCGCAAAGAAGCGTGCAAGGGAAAAGAAGAGGGAGTTTTTTGGGGAAGCAGGCAAGGAATTGGAAAAAGTCGGGGAAGTGCCTAAGGATGAGTTAACCTCACTTGACCGTCTGTTTGATGCATCGGCCATCCGCGCGGTCTCCATGGAAGAAGAAGATGCGGTTGCCGCAGCAAGGGAGAACCGTGAGACCAATGTTTTGCGGGAAGAGGAAGAAGAGGACGAAATCCTGCGTGCGCTGGACCGCTTTTTTATCTATGAGGATACAAAGGGATCCCAATCCGAAAAGGACGGCAGGGGAAATAAGACAGGTGGGAAATGACAAGGAAGGAAGCATTGCGATGGGCCGGGGATGCGCTTGCCGCCGCCGGGGTTGCGGATGCACGCACGGATGCAAGGCTTTTGCTGATGTGGCTTGCAGGCCTGACATCCGCACAGCTTTATTTCGGTGGGGAGGAAGAACTTGATGCCCGCCAATGGGAAAGCTACCAGGCTGCCATAAGGCAGCGCGGGAACCATGTGCCGTTACAGTATATCACAGGGGAACAGGAATTTATGGGGCTTCCGTTTTTTGTCTCACCTGCCGTTCTGATCCCGAGGCAGGACACGGAATGCCTTGTGGAGGCGGCAATGCCGTACTGTGCGGGGGCGCGGGTGCTTGATCTGTGCACGGGGTCGGGCTGCATCCTGCTAAGCCTTGCAAAACTTTGCGGGCCGCAGGCCGCGGCAGGGGTGGATTTATCGGCAGAGGCGCTTGATGTGGCAAAAAAAAACAGGGAAGCTTTGGCCGTGGAAGCAGAACTGATCCAAAGCGATTTGTTTGAGAAGGTGGAGGGGACATATGATGTCATTGTCTCAAACCCGCCCTATATCCGGACGGGCGAACTTGCGGACCTGATGCCGGAAGTCCGGGACCATGAGCCTTATATGGCGCTTGACGGCGACGTGGACGGCTTGCGTTTTTACCGGGAGATTACGCGGGAAGCGGGAAAATATCTGGCGGAGGGTGGCAGGATTTTTTTCGAGATTGGCTGTGGGCAGGCGGCGGAAGTTAAAAGGTTGCTTTTGGAAAACGGATTCCGGGATATTTTTGTACGGAAAGATTATTCGGGGCTTGACCGCGTGGTGGGCGGGCAGTTTTATGGTCCATATGGGCATCCAAAGGGAGGGTGGCAGGAAAACTGACCGATGCCGCGGCTGTATTTTTGTATTTGAACGGAACCGGTGTTTTTGAAAGGGGAATATGAAAATGGAAATGTTTGACAAACTGGAAGATACCGAGCGGCGTTTCGAGGAGCTGCAGGCGGAGCTTGGCGAACCGACCGTCACGAATGACACGGCGCGTTTCCGCAAGCTGATGAAGGAGCAGAACGACCTTGGCGAGGTGGTTGGCGCGTACCGCGAGTACAAGCAGGCAAAGCGGAATATCGAGGACAGCCTTGCCATGCTTGAGGAGGAAAATGACGAGGAAATGCGGGAGCTTGCAAAGGAAGAGCTTGCGCAGGGCAAGGCGGATGTGGAACGGCTGGAACAAAGGCTAAAAATCCTGCTGCTGCCCAAAGACCCGAACGACGGGAAAAATGTGATTGTGGAGATCCGTGCGGGCGCGGGCGGTGACGAGGCAGCGCTTTTTGCGGCGGAATTGTTCCGCATGTACTGCAAATACGCAGAGACACAGCGCTGGAAGATCGATATGATGAATATGAACGAGAGCGGGATTGGCGGCTGCAAGGAAGTCATTTTTATGATTGAGGGCAATGGCGCTTATTCCAAACTCAAATATGAAAGCGGCGTGCACCGCGTGCAGCGCATCCCGGTCACCGAGTCCGGCGGGCGCATCCACACCTCGACCGCGACGGTTGCCATTATGCCGGAGGCGGAGGAGGTTGACGTGCAGCTTGACTTAAACGACTGCCGTTTTGACGTGTTCCGTTCTTCCGGGAATGGCGGGCAGTGCGTGAATACGACCGACTCCGCCGTGCGCCTGACCCACATCCCGACCGGGATCGTAATTTCCTGCCAGGACGAGAAATCACAGTTAAAGAACCGGGATAAGGCGTTAAAGGTGCTGCGCTCAAGGCTTTACGAGCTGGAATTGGAAAAGGCGCATGACGCGGAGGCCGCCGCGCGGAAATCGCAGGTCGGCACGGGCGACCGCTCGGAGAAAATCCGCACCTACAATTTCCCGCAGGGGCGGCTGACAGACCACCGGATTGGATTGACGATTTACAAGTTGGAGAAAGTGATGGACGGCGATATCCAGGAAATTATTGATGCCTGCATCGCCGCCGATCAGGCGATACGCTTGAGCAACTTAGATGAGAATGGCTGAAACCCTTGATTTTACTGGGTTTCCGGTGTTCAGACTTTAAATGAAGATTTTAAAAATTGGGAAAAAAACGGTTTATTTCGGTTCGGGATAAACCGTTTTTGTTTTAGCAGCAGTCTATCGCTAGTTTTCGCGCCTTAAAATTGGCTTATCGACAGTTTTCGAGCCTGTAGATATTTGGAAAAAATTGTAAGACTGAATGATAAGCTGTTGTGTTCATCTTTTTTGTGGAATAAGTCCTTGATTTGCCAGAAAGCTCCTTTTGGGGTAGCCAGATTAGGTTGTTTTTGGTACAATGGAACAAAAGGTCGAAAGGAGAAGTAAGGGAATTTTAACGGGCGGCAAGAAGCCGTTAGGTTTGGGGGGATTTGGGAAACTACAATAAATAATTTTTCAGGCTGTCATAGGGGGTATTCTGATGAGGATAAGGCAGGTGTTGTCTGTGGTAGACGACAGGGTCTTGTAAGGTCTTTGTTGATAATAATTAGCTAAAAATGACTTTACATTCTTAGACAGGAGAGGTAAAATACCATTATCACATAAGGGGAGGATGATGGTATGCCAGAAGAGGAAAAAATCCGAAAGGTAATCGAAAAATATTTGGGGTATCTTATTAGCAGTGATGCGGATGTTGCGCAGACTGAAAAAGGGGTATGGTTTTTTCTTATCCATGATGCGGATGCCGAAAGTTACTACCGTTTCTTCCGGTTTAAGACCGCCGAGGAATTGGAACAGTGCATTGTTGAGACCATGGCGGATGACCTGAACTGCCTGTTTGAGGTTTCTGTGGAGGCTGGCTGGACGGTAATGTGCGGGAAGGATGCAGGGGATGGGCTAGATGGGGTATCCTGCGCCGGATATATTGGGGCACTGACCCAGTTGGGGAAGAACTGTGCAGTACTGAATCAGATATGCCAGAAAGCGATACCAAAGCTGAAAGTAATATTGGGAAGCCTGCCGGGGGTATCTGCAGATTAGTTTCCGGCAGGTGGGGGGAGGGGCAAGGAGGCTGCCGCACAAAGTGAAGGGCTACAAAATATATGGGATTTTGATTCCCAAGGTATCTGTATTTTGTGTATTTACTTTGTAAGGCAGCTTCCTTGCTTTTCTATAGGAGATCATCAGAAAAATTTTCCCATAGAACCTGATTCTTAAAGCAATAGTTGCGGTTGCTGATGATAAGTTCCGTCACGGTATCTTCAAGGTGGATTTTATGGAAATAAAGCCCTTTCCCCAAAAAATGTTCGCCCAGTTTCATCTTCATGATATGTTCTGCCACCTCTTTCCTGTCCGGTGTGGTAGATTTTGGTGCGCTGCTCCGGCAGAAGTAGAGGAAGGGGTAGTTTGCCGCCGTAAGGCACTTTGCAACTTTGGTATGGAATTTTTTATAATCATACCCAGGAACCCCACAGGTGTTCTCTGTCCCAATGTAAGGCACGTCTAAAAGGACGAGTTTCTTCTGCCTCGGAACAGTGTTCTCAAGATATGTCAGGCAGTCCTTCTGTGTGATGCGGGCATGGTTTTTAAGCAGTTTCCAATGTGCAGGGATGAAATTTGCAAGACGCTTTAAGATGGTCTGTTCGGTATCAATGCGCTGTTTGTCAAGGCATTGCAGCAGGAAAGTTTGTGCGGCAACTGCAACATCACAGGCAACTTTGTGGTAATTTTTCCGCTTCTCCTTAAAGTCATTCGTAACCTGTCTGATTTCCCTTAAGAGTTCTTTTCTTTCTTTAGGCTTTTTGATAATGTCAAAGTCGGTTTTAAGTATTTCCTTGATCAGTTTAAATGGATGTCGGAGGAGTACATTCAAAAAATTTGTACGGAGTGGGTTTAGGTCATTCAGCACTACCCCCGCCCATTGGTCACCGGAAAGACCGAAAAATAAAGCCCCAGTACCGCAGCACGCATCGATTAACTCCGTTTCCCCTGTTGGGAGGGACATATTTTTAACGGCTTCTGCGACCGATTCCTGCATCGTAATATTTTTATAGCCAACGATTGTATAGACTGGTTTTATGTGGGACAGGAGGTCACCAATCTCCGCTGTAATGAAAGATGCAAGGGCAGTATTGATGGTATCACTGGAATTGCGCCCGCCCTGTTTTTTCAGTTCCGTTAGTATTCCGTTGTAAACTGCATAAGTTTTTGTGGAGTAAGCCCCTAGCTCATCGGGATGGTTCAATGCAGAATAGACAGCATCTTTCTGGTTTTTTTGGTTAAGGGCGAGGAGCATGACGGCGAGGAGGAAGTCTGTATCTTTCAGTTTCCATTCAAATTCCTTTTCCGTTTCTTCCATTTCTTCCATTTTTTCCATTTTTTCTATTTTTTTCTTTGCCATCTCAAATAAATTCTTGTTTAGCCTTAGTTTCGCATCAGTTCTTTCCATGATTAAGAGACCCCTTTCAGTTTTTCAGTTTTACGGAATGAGAAAAAATTCCGCACTTGAAATAATCAAACTGGCGGAAAGACTGGCAGGCAGTCAGTAACTGAAGTGAAAAATTCTGAAACTAGGGCTATGAAAATGTAAGTAAGGGGCAGAAAACAAGACTAATGCGGTGAAAATGTAAACAAAGCGGCGGAATCCGCAGACTAAAGGTATGGAAGTTTACCCCAGAGGTAAAGTTTACAAGCCTGCAGTGGGAAAAAGGCAGACTGACCATTAAGACAAGGGTGGGAAATGGGTATGAGAAGAACGAAATTGAGGATGGGAATTGGGTTCGCAGTCACGTCCGTGTGTGGCGGCAGAATGAATATACAATATATGGAAATCATCTTAGGGAATAAAAGGAGAAAAAAGGTGGTAATGAAACGGGGAAAAAGACTAAAAAAGGCGGTAGCCAGATATGAAAAAACGGCAAAAAAAGCGGTGGATATAAAAGGAGATAATAGTAAAAAATAGGAAATTGGGCTTTTATGAATGTTTTACTGACCGTTAAAAATAAAAAGTGGGGTGGAACTATTTCAGAAACAATCAGAAGTGGGAGGGATTTGCCCAAGGCTGCATATTTCCCTATCTAACAGTTTCCTTATCTGACAGATCGCTATAACCGATGCTCAGGGCTTGATAGGATTGATCAGTCAGTGAGGAATTGCCACGTTTAGGACATATAGGATAAACCACAATAAATGATTTTTAAGACTGGCTTGGGTAGTCTGATACTGTAAAGCTTGGAATGGGGTATCTATGGCAGACAACAGGGTTTTTATAAGATTTGAGTTGACAATAAGACGACAGACCAGATGGAATATGGTATATAGTAGGGGAATGGTAAGGTTTTAAGGTTGCAAAAGGTAATGTGATTGTGAATGGTAATAGGCAGGCGGTTCAGCTTGGGACTTGCTTCTGGTATGAGGATGATGGCAAGGCTGACTGTAGTGGTAGGGAGGGGAAGTAGTATCTTGGATGGGTAGTTGTCAGTATTCTATGACAGGCAATCGGTTCAGCTTAAGACTTGTATGCGGAACAAGGCTGATAGCCAGATGGATTATAGCAATAGGGGGAAGGTAGTAGTAGCTTGAATGGGTAATTGGTAATGCTCTAAAATGGTCATGCAGACTGTTTGGGAGGTGTGGGAACGTTGTCAGGGGGCTTTGCTGAAACAGCAGGGTTGTTGTGGGGTTGTAGGTGTGGTGAACCTTTTGGGGTATCCTCCTTCAGAAGCATGGCAATTGGTGGGGTCATGTGGCAGTGGGATTTCGCATGGAAGGTGAAGCTGTGGGATATTGTTGGGGAAGATGGGGTTCTGGGGTATCTGCAAGACCTGTCCGTCAGGGGGAAAGTTTTCAGGGGATTGAAGTATTTTACAAGACAATATTGACATATATCAGTTGATGAGTATAATGGATATCATTTCAATAAAAAAGGAAGGTGGTATCCATGGGGGAGAGGAAGGAATTAACCTTGTCGGAGGTATTTGATGCGGCGTGGGGGTATTTCGTTTTATGCCAGGTCACGGGGCGGGATGCGGCAGGACGCGCGGAGAAATTCATTATTCTGTCAAAGCACGCCTCCGGTGTATCTGCAAAGCGTGAATTGGGATATTACCTCGCAGAGAGTTTTGACGCGTTGGTAATCCCTGCCTTTGAGAATGAAGGGGAGGGTGTCCGTATGGTATTTGGCGCAGGCGGGGAAATCGGGGTGGTCGAGGAACTGTTTGAACCGGAGGAAGTTGCGCGTTTTTTCCGCAGTTACTATCTGCCGCCGGGGATGAGATAGTGCCATTTGCAGGGGGATTGGGGTATCACGGGGGTTTGTACCTGCACCCTTGCAGATTTCCTGTGGAACTGGCGGGCATGGTTTGGGTATCCAGTTGGTGGGGACTTTGATGGCAGACTGCCCGAGAAGACACGCCGTAAACCGCCCATTCCCCTACAGCTTTGGAAAGGTGGGAAGAAAACTGCGAGGTAGTTTTCTGGGGATGAGTCCTAGTTGCCCTGACAGCCTGCGGTGAGGTTGGGCGGGAAAAGGGGTGGCATCTGGCATTTCGTGGGTCAGGGGGTATCCTTTTTTGGGGAGGGGTAATCTGGAAGGTAGCGCAATGAGGGATGGGAACAGGCTTCCCTGAAAGATAAGCTTGGAAATGTGTAGGGGATGGGAACGTGACGGAAGGCACGATGCAGAAAGGAAAGACAATGGGGTATCCTCCGGTATCTGGTGGAGGTTGTCTGGCATCCAGTGTGGTATTTTATTTCTGGTCAGTGGGTATATGATGCTGAACGGGTTCAGGGCATTTGGGGTATCCTCTGGTTTCAAGATGGGAATCGTGGGAAGAGGCAGAAATCCTCCGGAAAAATGGTATTGTTTTCTGGGGTAGAGGTAGTCCGCTTCTCCCCTCCGTGACAGCCTGTATTATGGTTTGGGTAATATTCAATGATTAAAAATTTGACTGGGAGAAGACGCTGTCATTGTTGGCAGCGTTTTTTGTGTTGATTACGAATTGCTCCGGTTTTGAAGTCAGGTCTTATGCGGAGTTGATGTAGCGGAAATGTAATAAGACAATAGTGCGGAAGGACGAGGATGAGAGGTTCATTGGTATTTCATGCGTGTTGACGGGTACTTCTTTCTGTGTGTGATTACATGGCTTTGCGGAGTCATTGCATGGATTTGATGGATCAGGTTAGGGCAGAAAGTCAGAACTTATTTAAGATGAAATTATGGTAAGAGGGTTGATTTATGTGGGGTAGTTGTGTGTTTCTTGGGTTGCCATTCCGCAGTGTAAGATGTAGTAGTTAAGATTTATGTTTAGGATGGAATTACAGTAAGGAGGATTTTGGGATGCGTGTAAGTAAATTAGTTGCGGGCTGTGTGTTGGGGGTAGTGTTGTTGTGTGCAGATTGCGGAAAGTTCGAGGAGTTTGCTGAAGCCCCGGAAGTGGATAGGGCAGTCAAGGGGGGAGTCCAGTCGGCACTGGCTAAATTGAAGGGGTATGCTCCGGATTATATGGTATCCACGGTGCTGGATGCACCGGGGGAGGTTCGGTGTATATCGAGGTGCAGTGTAAGGATGGGAATTATACAGAGTATTCAGTGGATGAGGATGGCAATCTTGGGGTAGTGGATTATGAGAATATGTCGGAGGGTGTGAATTATTTGCTCACGGACTGGATTACAACGGATGGTAAGATGTATACCATGCAGGAGAATGAAGATGGTAATGGGGTATTTGAACGGTTGCCGAATAAGTATGCGGAGCTATGCTCATCCAGACGGTATCTGTATGTAGATAAGATGTTGGATTCTTTTACTGAGATGGAATATCAGGAAACTTTGACTGTGGATATAGGGAATGGGGATGAGGAGATAGCTCTTTACCGGTGTAAGTTGCCATCTTCGGTGGTGAAGGATATTCTTGGGGTAGGTACATATGGCTTGTACAGTAGTATCCGCGAGGAAAATTCCGGGAATGCCAGTATTGTAAAATTATGTGATTATTATCTTGAGGATTATGATATGAACCTTGTATTCTCAGATGCTTTAGTGGTATTAGGTATTTCTGATGGTATGTTGAAATATATGACCATGGAGGTAGGTGGCTTAGGGATGAGGTTGTATCTTACGAAAGCCATTATAACGGAGACAGTGGAGGTGAGGGAATTACCAGATTTTAGTGGTGTAACCAGTTATGTGTCTGAGATGCAGGACTTTGCGGATTATGTTGCTTCATTTGGTAGTTTGGATGAGGCATTGGCTGAGTTGTATCCGGTGGAGGAAGGGGGTAATGTGGGTGACTGAGGCTGGGAAATGAATGGGCAGTTGGCTATTTAGGTATTGTTATAAAGTCAAAGGAGGTAAGAAAAGTGAAGGTTGGTACTAAGGGGTTATTGTTTCTGCTTACATTGGGTTTGATAAGCAGGGGGGGAGTTAAGCCAGTCCATGCGGAGGATGGGGTAGCGGTGGATTCTACGGAGGAGATTGTATCGGATTTAGGTGGGGCTACAGCGGAAGGTTTTCCGGATCTTAAGCTGTTTGGACTGACCCATAATGACAGTTTGATAGAGGATGGGGTATGTAAGCCGTATTTGTTGATTAATCCGGGGCAGTACAGGTATTTAGGAACAGGTTATGGGGTTTATTTTGGGGAGACTTTAGAGGATGAATTTCAGTATGTGTTTATGCATGATGGGAAATATTATCCTTTTGGTCTGATAGATGAATGGGGGGATGGTTATACTTTTTGTGGTATATCTATGGTGATGGATGAAGAAGTTACGGAGGAGCATTTGTCAGATATATCCGCAGATAATTGGTGTAAGTTTCCTGCAGATGGGTATGAACTTCTTGAAAGTGCTTGGGAGTTAGCCGATGTGGTTAAGTCAGGTAAGGATTTTTATATGCCAACCTTTGTCAGGGCTTTTTCAGGTACATATGGGGATGTCTTGGATGAGTACCAGTCGGATGTTTTATTGTTGAGGGATGGTTCTGGGAAGGTCTGGGAGGTGTCCGTGGTAGATGTGATTTTGAATGGTATCACTATGACGGATGTGCCACCGGAGGATATGGAGTTGCGTGATCTTGTGGCATCAGATATAACAGTACAGGGTGAGTATTTGGATAGTTTGGAGGATGAGGAATGTCCTAGGGTAGTGTTGACATTAAGTTGGATGTTTCCGGAGAAGTTTGGGGATTCGATTTATAGTATTTATATTGATGGAGATGAGGTGAAGCCGCAGGAGGATGATTTTTTAGAGTCTACAGGTAAGGTGCAGTATCTTTGTTATGCAGATGGGAGGAACATACATTGGACAGTGTGTACAAAGAATACAGAAATTACGTGGAGAAAATATGAGTTAACTGGGGAGTTTGACTTAAGTAATTTGAGTCAGGTAAGTGTAATTCCTACAGAACCAGAGTCACCTGCAGCCATAGTGGAGCCTTTGATGGTTACGGTTAGTGAGATTCCGGATGAGTTGTTTTATGGTGACACCTTAAAGTTGATGTTTAAGTCAAATATACCTGCGGTATTTTCATTTAATGGTCAGACCTCTTATGACGCTGTAACTGAGTGGTCAGTGAACATAGTGGATAATCTCAGCGCAAAATGGGTAGCTGATGGCGAAAATTTAGGGCAGGAGGCATCTGGTTTGGTGGAGGTTAATTGTTTCCGTGTCATGACGGTGGACGACCTTGATGAGAAGCTCTCTCAAGGTTCGCAGGATACTGAAGTCAAAGTTGTGGATAGGGGTGATAAGTTGGTTCAGACTGGAGGAGAGTTGAGATTCGGATATCTAATCGTAGGGGTAGTTTTGTTCATAGGTGGTGTTGTAGTTTATAAAAGGAGGTCTGGTAGGGAATGAAAGGGATAAAATTTTATAGGTTTTTTGTCATGCTGTTGGCAGTTGCGTTGCTAGTTTCCGGTATGAGTGACGAAGTGATACAGGCAGCTTTTCGTGGACATATATCAGGTGAAAACAGAGTGCGTAATTCGGGGGGGAAAGATTCTGATTATAACTATAGTCAGAAGAATCAGTATGCATGGAAGCTTACTTTGTGTACAATACAGTATAAAGATAAGAAGACTAAGAAT
>CAYMGZ010000006.1:0-19390 GCA_964390095.1 uncultured Lachnospiraceae bacterium
ATGGATTTATTTAAAAAATATAACATTGACCTTCCAAATACGCCGGAGGAATTTTTGGAATGTTGCCGCGTGTTCAAGGAAAACGGGATCGAGACCCCGGTCGGAGCGAACCGCTGGTGGTTGGAAAACTTCGTATTTGCCATTGGGTATGCGGATTTGTATAACGGCGGGAACACGGAAGCGGAAATCGCGGCGCTCAATGCGGGGCAGGCCAAATACAGCGACTATCTGCGCCCCGGTTTCGAATTTGTAAAACAGTTGATTGACCTTTCCTATATTGATGCCGAAAAAGCCATTGTCAGTGAAGCCATTGAGGCGGAAGGACCGGATTTCCTCGCGGGCAAGACCCCGATGGTCATGGCTTACTGGGGGGCGGCAAACACGGAGACGGCTTACGGGAAAACGGATTTTGAAATGCAGGTCATCGGTTTCCCAAGCAGCCGGGGGCAGATGCCGGTGATGCCGATGACCGGCCTTGGTGTCGGTGCAAACGCCGAACACAAAGAAGATGCGATGCGCGTTCTTGATGTCATCACATCCGATGAGGCACTTTTAGTTTATTCACAGACAAACCGTGTCATCTCCCCATCCAAGAACGTGAAAGTGGACTGTGTCCCTGCCCTGCGCCCGTTAAATGACCGGATTGAGGAAGGGGTCTATGTCCTTGGCTCAAACGCCGGGATGCAGGTGGAACAGTGGGGGAATACCTGCCTGATTGTGCGCGAACTGTTAAAAGGTGCCACGGTGGATGAGTGCATGGAGGCTTTTGATAAGTTGCAGGAGGCAGCATCCGGCGGGGAAGCCAAGTGAGGTTTTGTGCAGTTGGGAGAGAGTGGGAGATAAGGTGCGCGGGCGGAATCGGAGAAATGTTGGTCCGGAAACGATTTCGGTCCAGAAAAATTGTGCATTTTTTATAAAAATTCAGTCAAATTATCGTCATTATTGGCATTTACTTTGTCAATTTTATCTGGTAAACTGAATTTATAAAAATTTTAGGAGGTAGTATTCATTATGAGGATCAAAAAGTTATTTGCGGCTGCGCTGGCAGCAGGGTTGTGCTTTGTGTCGGCGGCTGTGCCGGCAAAGGCAGATATGTCAAATGTCGAGGTGGCAACGGATGCAGGGGAAAAGGATACGGATTTCGTTCGTTTTAGCGCAATGGGGAAGGATTTTGCGATAACGGACGTATATGGTATCAAGGTTACGTTTACCTGTGCCGATATCTCCGGCGGTGTGGGCGGCGGCTTGATCATCAACTGCGATTCGGATGGATGGAATCAGGTTGAGTGGGGCAATGACGGCGCAGGCAAGGCGATCACCGCAGTAGCTACCGGGAATGCAGATGAGTACACCGTTACCAGATTGGAATCTGCCCCTGTTTTCCAGGCAGATAATACATATGCGAATTTCTGCCTTTCCCATTGGTGGGGCGGCAACATTGTAATCACGGATGTACAGTTCCTTGGTGCAGAAGGCAAGCTTCTTGGCGGTTCGGTGACGGATGCCCCGGCAGACGGCAACAACGATACCCCGGCTCCGGCGCTCCCGAAGACCGGTCTTGTATCTAGCTTTGCATTCCTTGCAGCGGGTGCGGTGCTTTCGGGCACGGGCGTGGTCGTTGCAAAGGGCAAGAAGGAAAAGTAAGATGTGTGTAAACAGGCTGACATTGGGCGTGTGTGGTTTTGCCCGGTGGCAGCCTGTTTTTCATGGGGCAAGTGAAAAATAATTGTTTGCAACCGGTATGTTTTGGGGTTGGAGGTGGGCAACCATAAATATAAAAAACTTCATTTCCCCCCTTGCATCTTTCAAGGCTTTGCGCTATAATACCCACCATAATCAGCAAAGACGAAGCTTCGGTGGCGTGGATTCCTTAAGAGAACCGGTGGCTGGTGTGAACCGGTGGGTGCCGCTGCCTTTCCACTTCCGAGCTGCCGGTGAAAGCCGGGAGGTTCGCAGCCTTTACCCTGCGGTCAAGAGGCCACGGGCATTTATGCCCGTCCGGCAATTTGGGTGGTACCGCGGAAGTGTATGCTTTCGTCCCATATGCTACAGATCGTATGTGGGGCGGGGGCATTTTTTTATGTGCAGGCCCGTGCCGGGGAAACAGGCCGCCAAGACGGTGCACAGTGAGCAGGGGAAGACAGACCTTCCCCGCGTCCGTATCCATTGCCCTGCCAATAGTTTTTTTTGCATCTGCCAGAAATCACATGGATATGGCAAGGTTATCCCGACCCATGGACCGGATAAAAAAATGCCTGACGCACCCACAAATCCAACCGCCGGGGAAACGGCAGAAAAGAGGGAGATTATGTTAGATTTAAAATTTGTCCGGGAGAACCCGGAAACGGTGAAACAAAACATCCGCAACAAATTTCAGGATGCAAAGCTTCCGCTTGTCGATGAGGTGATTGCGCTTGACGCAGAAAACCGCGCCGCAAAGCAAGAAGCGGATGGCCTGCGTGCAAACCGCAATAAGCTGTCAAAACAGATCGGTGCCCTGATGGCCCAGGGGAAAAAGGATGAGGCGGAGGAGGTAAAAAAACAGGTCAATGAACAGTCCGCGCGGCTTGCAGAACTTGAGGCAAAGGAGATTGCGCTTGAGGAAAAGATCAAAAAGATCATGTTGACAATCCCGAACATCATCGATCCGAGTGTTCCGATCGGTAAGGATGATTCCGAAAATGTCGAGGTGCAAAAATACGGCGACCCGGTGGTGCCGGATTTTGAGATCCCGTACCACACGGAGATTATGGAGCGCTTTGGCGGCCTTGACCTGGATTCGGCAAGGCGCGTGGCGGGCAACGGTTTTTATTATCTGATGGGGGATATCGCGAGGCTGCATTCCGCCGTGATCTCGTATGCGCGCGATTTTATGATCGGCAGGGGCTTTACCTACTGCGTGCCGCCGTTCATGATCCGCAGCGATGTCGTGACGGGCGTGATGAGTTTTGCGGAGATGGATGCGATGATGTACAAGATCGAGGGAGAGGATCTGTACCTGATCGGCACGAGCGAACACTCGATGATCGGCAAGTTCATCGACCAGATCCTGCCGGAGGAAAAACTGCCGTACACCCTGACCAGCTATTCCCCGTGCTTCCGCAAGGAAAAAGGTGCGCATGGCATTGAGGAGCGCGGCGTTTACCGCATCCACCAGTTTGAGAAGCAGGAGATGATTGTGGTCTGCAAGCCGGAGGAATCCCCTGTTTGGTTTGACAGGCTTTGGCAGAACACGGTCGATCTGTTCCGCTCGCTTGACATCCCGGTGCGCACCTTGGAATGTTGTTCGGGTGATTTGGCGGACCTGAAGGTAAAATCGGTCGATGTGGAAGCTTGGTCGCCGCGCCAGAAAAAGTATTTTGAGGTCGGCAGCTGCTCGAACCTTGGCGATGCGCAGGCGCGCCGCTTAAAGATCCGCGTGGTCGGCGAGGGCGGGAAGTATTTCGCGCATACCTTAAATAATACGGTGGTTGCGCCGCCGCGTATGTTGATTGCATTTTTAGAGAATAATCTGTGTGCGGACGGGAGCGTGCGCATCCCGGAGGCATTGCGGCCGTATATGGGCGGTATGGAAAAAATCGGTTAGGGGAGGCCGGAGCGTGTGGCGGCAGGAACGTGTTTTCCCGACGTACCCTAAGGGGAAAAACAGCCGCGGGAAGGGGGCGGGCAAAAAAATGACCGCCCTTCTTCTTTACACGGCAGGTCTTTCGGGAGGGATTTTATGGCACAATATCATTTCATCAAACATTTTAAGACGATCACAAAACACAGGCATCAGGTGATCCGGCATTGTTTCCGGGCGGGCATCGGATTTCAGGGGCTGTTCCATGACCTGTCAAAATATTTGCCGGCCGAATTTATTGTCGGGGCAAAGTATTATCAGGGCAACCGCAGCCCAAACGAGGGGGAACGGGAGGACTATGGGTATTCCAAGGCATGGATGCACCACAAGGGGAGGAACCGCCACCATTTTGAATATTGGACGGATTATGACCCGAAGACGAAAAAGCTTTCCCCTGTGCGTATGCCAAAGCGCTATGTCATCGAGATGTTCTGCGACCGCGTGGCGGCCGGCAAGATTTATAAAGGCGGGGCATACTGCGATACCAGCCCGTTGGAATACTTTAATAATGGGAAAAAACGCCGGCTGGAAAACAACATGATCCACCCTGAGACTTCGGCACAGCTGGAACATTTGTTGAAAATACTTGCGAAATATGGCGAGGAACGGACATTTGCATACATCCGCGCATGGAAAAAGGGATTGGCAGCTCCTTGTGGCAAGCAGGGAAAAAGCAAAATCCGGGAAAAAAGGGAGGTTTTTCCGAAAAATTTGGAAAAAATCTCTTGATAATATTAGATTTTCCATATATAATACTATCATGGAGTAGCAACCGGCTGTTTTGGAAATCATTTCCATTTAATGGGGAAGGAACAAAACGGTGCCAGGTTACAGAAACGAGGTATGGAAATGAGAAAGAAAACAGGAAAGAGGATGGCGGTTTTCCTCGCCGCGGCCATGGCGTTCCAGACGGGTTTTTCCACGTGGGCCACGCCGGCGGCAACACACCTTCTTGCTGCGGAAGGAACAGAAAGTACCGCTATTTCCGGTGGTACGGGGCAGGTGGATGTATCCGTGACCGGAATACTGCCACTCAAGGCGCAGAAGGATTTTACCGTGAAGCTTGCCGGCGCGCAGGGTTCCAAGGAGCAAAACTTAAGCCTTGCAGAAGGCGTTTTAGGGACAGGCAGTGTTCGTTTTGAAGACGTTTGGCCGGGAACGTATGAGCTGACACTGACGGCACCGGGATTTGCAACGTTTTCCCAAGAGATTAGCGTGGGTGCGCAGGGCTGTGCCGTAAAGCTTACCACCGGTTTCCTTGGCGGGATCAATTATGCGCAGGGCGCGGCTCATCCGGGCGTTTTGCTGCTAGGCGATGTGGATGGCGACGGGCTCATAAGCGATGCCGACGGGAAAAGGCTGGTGGATGCGATTGAGCGCGGGAGGGAGACCGCAAGCGCGATGGACCTAAATGGCGACGGTATCGTTGACCTTGTGGATCTGGAGTATTTTTCAAAAAGTTACGGCGAGACGCGGGATACTGCGGCAAGCATAGAAATTTTTGTTCCGGCATCCGTGATCGAAGTAAACAAAGGCGCAACAACACAAGTGACTGGTGACCCTAAAGGAGTCCTGACTGGTGATAGCGCGGTTTCCTTAAAGCCATTGAACGGGGAGATTTCGGCTGAAAACCCGGTTTCCTTGGAATTTGATTTTGGTGATACCACATCGGCAGTGCAGACCGATGGAATCCTGATTGAGACGGCGGGGAACAACCCGATTAAAAATGCGGAAATTTCGGTTCTCTACACGGACAGTGACGGGAGCGAGAAGGAAAAGAGCATCCCGGTGGATGCCGGCATTTCCTACCTGCTGACGGATTCCGAAGTCCGGACGGAGCGGGATGGCAGCGGAAATATCCGCATCCATCTGGGCAGCCAGATTGCCGTTAAGAAAGTTACCCTGACCATCACGGGGATGCAAAAAGATGGCAGCCTTGCCAAGATATCAAAGGTGGAGTTTGTCAACGGCATGGAAAACCGGATCCAGGAGCCGAAGATGGATATCCCGCAGAACCTTTCCGCCGTGGCAGGCAGCGAGGAAGTCAGCCTTACGTGGGAGCCTTGTGTCAACATCACGGGCTATGAGGTTTCGGTAAAACCGGTCAATGGGGAAGGACCAGAGGAGACGTTTTTTACAACGGTGAATACCTTTGATGCCGGCGGCCTGAAAAACTATACGGAATACGAATTTTGCGTGCAGTCCGTCAACGGAACCTGGCGCAGTGGGTATTGTCCATCCGTATTCGCGACCCCGAAGCCAAGCCGCAGGCCGGATAAGCCGGATGGTGTGTCGGCGGTGGGCAATTACCAGAGCATTTCCGTTTCCTGGAAAAAGATGAAGGATACGGTTACATACAATCTCTATTATAAGGAAAGTACGGCGGGCAGCTATCAGGTGGTCCGCGGGCTGGAAAATAATAGTTATACGATACAGGGACTGAAAGATTTGACACAATATACCATTTATGTAACAGGTGTCAATGAATTTGGCGAGAGTGCGCCGTCCCTGACCGCTTCGGCGAAGACGACGGACCTGCAGGCACCGGTGATTCCGCGCTACCATCTGATCAACATGGGCGGAACGGGCGAGAAGGGTGCGCATATCATCAGCGCACAAAGGCGTGCGGCATGTACGATGGTTGGCAGCCCATTGGATACGGATACCACTTCCGCGTGGGGAACCGTGGATAACAATGTGGCTTCCTACTACCAGACGGCAGGCTGGGATGAGGGCGGTTTCAACCCGATGGGCGGGGGAGTCGGCCTGACCTACGAGTTTGACCGGGCATACAAAATGGATACGATTGCAATGTTCTGTTATGCCGGTTACGACTTTTTCTATACGCATGTGCGCTATTGGGATGCAGATAACGTGGCACATGATGTAGGCGTTTCCGTGCAGACAAGGCAGGACGCAGAGGGCCGTTCCTACCGCCTCTTAAAGCTTTCGTCCCCGGTTACGGCAAAGAAGATCCAGATCGGGCTTGGGCGGTATCTGGCGGACGGCGGAACCATCCGTGTCGGGGAAGTATATTTCTACCATTACGATTCGCTGATGGAAGAGATCATGGCACTCTACACGGATGACCTGCATACCGTGCTGCGCCCGGATGTGACGAAAGCCACGGTGGCTGCGCTGCGCGCGAGGATCAATGAGATTGACGAGATAAGCGGTGAGTACAACCCGGACCGTGAAGTCCTTGAGCGGGAATTGAAGACGGCGGAGGACATCCTAAATGATGTTTCGCTCAACTCGCCAGTCATGGTACATTCCGGTATCACGATGAATGATAAGGGTAGGGGCTTTACCGGCCTGAATGCATGGCAGCCGCTCGGTGTCACGGCAGGCGCGGGTGACAAAGTCACGGTCTATGTCGGCCATAGCAGCAAAAAGACCGGGGAAGCGGCAGCGTTAAGGCTTGTTGCCACACAGTACCACGCAGAATCCGGCGGGGTTGTAGCAGGCACGGTGAACTTAAAGGTTGGTGCGAATGTCGTGGTCATCCCGCGGAGCGGTTCGCTTGCGGAGCAGGAATCCGGCGGTGCGCTCTACATCGAATATACGGGCAATAACGCGGAAGACCGCTACGCGGTGCGCGTCAGCGGCGGTGTGGCAGTGCCGAAGCTTGACTTGTATCAGGTAACGGATGCGGCAGAGCGGCTTGCCAGGGTAAAGACTTACGTGAACGAACTGACGGCGTATGTGGGTGCGATGGAGAAAAACCATGCCGCGTTCCATAAGGCATCGGACAATGCCCTGTTAAACGCACACGCTTATGATGCGACAAACTGTGTCCTTGGGGCATCGGATGTTTTGCTTGACACGATGATGTTTTCCCTTCCGGCTTCCCAGATCCTTGCCGGTGCAGGAGACGGCACGGTGGAGGAGAAGGCAGGACGGATGCTGGCTTCCTTTGATGCGATGGATGATATGATGTATCTGTTCTACCAGCACAAGGGTTTAAACGCGGGTGCGCCGGATGAGCTTGACCAGATTCCAAAGGGGCATTTAAATATCCGTTACCAGAGGATGTTTGCGGGCGCTTTCATGTATGCGGGCGGCAACCACATCGGGATTGAGTGGGGGTCGGCACCGGGCATGGTCACGGCAACCCCGGTTGTGGCAGATGAGCAGGGCATGTACCAGAGCGGACGTTACTTTGGCTGGGGCATTGCGCATGAGATCGGCCATAACATTAACCAGGGTGCTTATGCGGTCGCGGAGATCACGAACAACTATTTCGCGGTATTGGCGCAGGCGAAGGATAACAACACTTCCGTGCGTTTCTCCTACGACAATGTATTTAAAAAGGTGACTTCCAACACAAAGGGCAAGGCAAACAATGTGTTTACACAGCTTGCGATGTATTGGCAGCTCCACCTTGCCTACGATAAAGGGTTCAATTTTAAAACCTATGCGGATTACAACGAGCAGCTTGCAAACCTTTTCTTTGCAAGGGTGGATACTTACGCGAGGACACCGGGGAAGGCACCGATGGCAAAGGAGAACGGTGTGGCGCTGACACTTTCCGGCGACAAGGACCAGATCCTGATGCGGCTTTCCTGTGCGGCGGCAGAGAAAAACCTGCTTGAGTTCTTTAAGCGCTGGGGCATGGTGCCGGATGCGGACACCGTGGCTTACGCGTCACAGTTTGAGGAAGAGACAAGGGCAATCTATTACGCAAATGATGATGCAAGGGTTTATGCGGCGCAGGGTGGCGGCAGCATGATGGGCGCAGCGGGCACTTTTGCGGCAGTAGGGGACGCGACAACATGCGCGGTCGATACAAACACAGCAAGTACGGCAGGCACGGCAAACAAAGTAAACTTTGTGCTTGCGGCACAGGGAATCCCGCAAGAGGATGTGTTGGGCTTTGAGATCACAAGATGCATGATTTCCGGCGGGCAGACCGAAAAGCAGGCCGTTGGCTTTGCGACGGGGAATACCTTTACGGACACGATCACTTCCATCAACAACCGTATGGTTTGGTACGAGATTGCGGTGATTGACAAATATCTGAACCGCTCCGCGGCAAAGGTACTTGAACCGATGAAGATCCAGCATGACGGAAGCCTTGATAAAACATTCTTTACCGTCAGCACAAGCGGCCTTACGGTTGAGGGGGAGACAGAGGATATCAGCGGCAGCACATCCGGCGATGTCATCCTTGACGCGGACCAGGGCGAGGAAGGAGATGCGGTTAAGGCAATGAGCAGGGAACGGCTCATTGACCATGATACCCAAACCGTCTATACGGCAAGTGCGGCCGCAAACGCGGAAATTTTGCTGGAGTTTAACAAACTTATTTCCGTGACGGGCTTTAAGCTTACGGCGGGTACCAAAGTGCCTGCGGGCGATTATGTGATCAGCCTGTTCGTTGACGGTGCTTGGAAGGAAGTGGCGAAAGGCAGTTTTACAGGGGAAACTATACAGACCATATATTTTGCAAACTCGGATGGAGGATATGTTGCGACCTTTGCGGCGACCGCTTTGAAATTGCAGCTTGTTGGTGCGGGGGATATATCCATCGCGGAGCTTGACGTGCTTGGCGTGACGGGCGATAATGTGGATTTCAGGAGCACGCAGGAAGGTACGCCTGCCATCGGGAAGTTGGCGGAACCTTACCGGTTTGGCACGGGAGAGCAGGATGTCATCACGGGGGGCGCGATCGTGTTTACCGGAACCTACAAGGGAAGCCCGGACTATAACGTCGTAAAGCTCTATGACCAGGACGGCAACCTTGTGGTGGGAACCAGTGAGGACGGGACGGGTACGGCACACCAGATCATCCTCGCAGATGTGCCAGCTACCGGGAATATCCAGGATGTATGGGATGGCACATGGATTTACTGGATCGAGCCGACAGAAAACCTCGACCTGACAAAGTTAACACAGGTGCGCGTGGAACTCTACCGTGTCAACAATGCCCTGACAAATGAGGGGGAGAGGCTTGTCAGTGATTCCCTGTTTGTCGAGGTACCAAAAGACTTGCCAGAGATCACGCTTTCCGGCGGCGCAGGCCAGCAACCATAAGGAGTTTGGACATGAAGAAGTTTATATCAAAATTATTGATCGCAGCGCTTGTGGTGATTGCATTGTTGCCGGCGCGGGTGTTTGCAGGTACGGATACCGCCTTTACGCTTTCGGTGGACCAGACGGGGGCAGTTGCCCTCGTCTCGCCGGACGCGGCAACAAATAAAATTTCCTCCGTACAGTTTAGCCTTTTGGTAAACGGTGGGAACGTGGCATCCGCCGAGTTTGAATTTTCCGATGCCGTAAAAAATGCCGCAAAGGTTTTTGAGTCGCGCTACCAGCAGGGAACAAGGACGCTGAATGTCTACATTTCCGGAACTACACCGCTTTTTGCGCAGGGGACGACGACCCTTGCGGTTGGGAAAGTGGTGGCGCATGATGCGGGCGGGAATGCAGTGGCTGTGGCGGCACGCGCAGCGGAAGGCTCTATAAAATATGTTTATGACGGGGAATTAAAAGAGGTACCGACCCCGACCCCAAGCCCAACCCCGACTTCGGGCGGTTCTTCGTCATGGCAGCCGGTTATCCCGGTGGACCCGAGCGCGACACCGAGCCCAAGTCCAAGCCCGACACCGACACTGACCCCAACCCCAACCCCAACCCCGACGGGACCACAGGTTTATTCCAGCTTAAGACTTTATTATGGTGGTGATGTAACAGAAAAATATAAAAATTCCAGATATGCCGTTGTCTGGAACCGGGATGGCTACGATGTGGAGTTTTCCTCCACCCATCCGGAAGTTGCCACCGTGGGGCGGCGCAAAGGGCTGGTGACGGCCGTTAGTGTAGGAAAGACAAGTGTCCGTGCGACTTTTACCAACAAAGAAACCGGGGAGAAAATCGTTCGGACATGCAGGGTTACGGTCAAGCGGAATGCAGTGGATGCCGGGATCAGTGAATATGGTGCGACCAAGCTGCAAAACCTTACGGTGGGCGAAGAATACCAGACAAGGACCTGGCGCTCGGATTCCGATGGCAATGTTGCTTGGAGCGGCAGGGATGTTATTACAGATTCGGCACGCTTTATTTCGTCTGATACAAATGTATTTACCGTAGGGAAGACAAAAGGGAAAGTGACCGCCGTCGGAGCAGGGGAAGCGACACTGACGGTATGGGCGGTGCAGAGCGAAGGCGCAACCTATGACGAGGACGGGAAGGTCGTGGAGTATCGGAGAACGACCAAACCAAGGCGTTATAAGGTTGTGGTGAAGGAAGCGGAATAATTTATAATCCCCTTTTTAGGGAAGAACGTCAGAGCGCATAGATTTTTCTATGCGCTCTGTTTGAAATGGATTGGGATTTTTTGGAAAGGAATTTTTGCAATGGCAAAGAAAGATAATCTCAGTATATTTATCAGCCTTGTGCTGCGCCACGACCCGGCGGCGGCAGGGATTACGGTGGATGGGCATGGCTGGGCGGATGTGGATGAATTGATTGCGGGGATCTGCGGCACAGGCCGGAAGATTGACCGGGCAATGTTAGAGGAAATCGTGGCGACGGACCAAAAGCAGCGTTACAGCTTTGACGCAGAAAAAAAGCGGATCCGCGCAAACCAGGGGCATAGCATCCCGGTGGATGTGGAATTAAAGGAGATGGAGCCGCCAGAGATTTTATACCATGGAACCACAGAGCGTTTCCTTGGCAGCATCATGCGGGAAGGAATCAAGCCGAAAAGCCGCCTGTATGTCCATCTTTCTGCTGATGTTGCGACGGCACAGGCCGTAGGGAAACGCCATGGGAAACCGGTTGTATTGAAAATCTACAGCGGGAGGATGCACGGGGAC
Source organism: uncultured Lachnospiraceae bacterium (assembly GCA_964390095.1). Lineage (GTDB taxonomy): Bacteria > Bacillota > Clostridia > Lachnospirales > Lachnospiraceae > RGIG4057. The sequence goes on from CAYMGZ010000006.1 coordinate 11,443, forward strand.
GGGATAAAATTTTACCGCTCGGAAAATGGTGTCTGGCTGACAAAAAAGGTGGATGTAGCATATTTTGAAGTTTCAAATGTTTGATTCGGAAACAGTTTGGCAAGCGGGCTGTTGGGAGGGTATGGATGGAAATAAAATATTATGACATTGGGTTAAATCTGTTTTGCAGGCAGTTCCCGGACCCGGAAAAGATTCTTTCCGATGCGGCAGAGTGCGGTGTGGCGTGTATTTTGACAGGAACTGACCCGAAGGAAAACGAGAAAGTGAATGTTTTTACTAAGACGCACCCGGTGTATGCGACGGCAGGTATCCACCCACACAATGCGGATGCGGCAAGGAAAGAGGATTTTGACAGGATCGAGGCGATTGTTGCGGAAAATAAAAGGATTGTGGCAATCGGGGAATGCGGGTTGGATTATGACCGGATGTTCTCAAAAAAGGAAAACCAGATCCGCTGTCTGGAAAAGCATATCGTTTTGGCAAAGAAGTGGAACAAACCGTTGTTTTTGCATGAGAGGGCGGCGACGGAGGATTTTGTGGCACGGTTTAAAAAACATCCGGAAATCTGTAAACGCTCGGTGGTGCATTGTTTTACCGGGAACCGGGCGGTTGTGGAACGTTATCTTTCCATGGGGTTTTCCATCGGGGTGACAGGTTGGATCTGCGACGACCGGCGGGCAAAGGAGTTGCGTGAGGCAGTGCGCGCCATCCCGCTTTCCCGGATTTTGCTGGAGACGGATGCGCCGTATTTGACCCCGCGGAATGTACCAGGTCTTGACCGGACAAATGTGCCGGAAAACATTGTTTATGTTGCGGCGGAACTGGCGAAGTATATGGGTGTTTCCAAGGAGGAACTGGTTGCGGCGGCGAAGGAAAATACGGAGCGGATTTTTGGGATTTGATGGAGCCGACCGGGCAGAAAAACTCTACGCGGCCTGGCGTGCCGCTTGCGTGGTTCCGGACGCGTGGGAGGCTTGGCGGGATTACCGCAGGCAGGTGACGGATTACGTGCTGGAAAATAGCCTGCCGGGGACGAAGCTTGCCATTTTTGGGGCAGGGCGCTGCAATGATTTCGACCTTGTAAGGCTTTTGGGGCATTTTTCGCAGGTGACGCTGCTTGACGTGGACGAGGGGGCGGTCAAGGAGGCGGCAGGGCGATGTGGGATATCCGGGAAGGAACCGCGCCTCGCGCTTTTTCCGGTAGATTTTGTTGGGATCTGCCCTGCGGATTATATTGGGTTTGCGGATGCGCTGATTCGCCGTTTATGGTGCGGGGAAGCGGAATATGCCCATGCGGGGGATGGGAGGCAGGGCGGGGATGGAGGCAGGGTTCCTGCCCCGCTTTCCTTGTTACAGGCAATGTATGCGAAAAGCAGGAACCATACCCCGGCATTGCCGGAAGAACCGTTTGATTACACAATCGCGCTCGGCGTGCACAGCCAGCTTGGCAATCTGCCCGCCTGGCTGCTGCATGCGGTACAGGCAGGGATGCGGGAAGAAAAGGTGGCAGGATGGCAGCAGGAAAGGGAACGGTTATTCGGCCGGATACGACAGGAAACAACATTTTTGTCGGAACGCCTGAACATATGGATCCTATCATTGACAAAGACAAAAGCTTTCCTCGGCTGTGAGCAGGGTCTTGCGGTCTTTTCTTCCGGGGAGTGGTACGCCGTGCCGGATTCTGCCGTTGCAGGCGCGTGGGAGGCAACACGGCATGTCGAACGCCTGGCGGCGGCGGGGCATGTCCGGTTTGAGAATTATCTGGACATTGTCTGGCCGTTTTATATGGCGCAGGGGAAAGCGTACCGGATGATGGTGATGGAGGTGGAGAAAAGGACAAGTTCCGGGACGGTTTTACCCCGCCCCGGATAATTCCCCCCTCCGGCAGACACCGGTCACAAAAAACAGCCCCACCGCCGTGAGGGCGAACAAAACACCGCAGATGCCAAGCAGCGCAAGGTGCGGGAATGCCGTCTGTGCCGCGAGGAATTCATAAAGCCGCGCAAAAAACGATGCGCTGGCAAGCAGGATGGCGGATGGCTTGAGCAGCGTATTCACGGCATCAAACGGGAAACGGATGCTTTTTTGGACAAGGATCAAATCAAACAGCGTAAGGAAAAGCTGGCTGGCCAAAAGGCTTAAAAAGTACCCGTAAATCCCAAGGCGCGGGATGAGCGTGGCAAAGAGGATGACGCGAAAGGACAGCCCGAGCACCGAGGAGAGGAAGGTGAGGTTCATTTTCCCAAGCCCGTTTAAGATGCTTGAGAAGGTGGTGGAGACGTAGAGGAACGGGCAGAGGAAGGAGAGGCTTACAAGGTAATTCCCTGCCCGTTCCTCGGAAAATACCGTGATCCCAAGTTCCCTGCCAAAAAAGAAAAAGGCAAAGCCCGCGCATACGCCGAGCAGCACGCTGTATTTGACGGCGGTGGCCGTCGCGCGGGAGAGCGCGCCAATGTTGTCTTTGGCGGCGGATTCGGAGACCATGGGCAGCAGCAGGACGGAGAGCGAGTTGGTAAGCGTCCCGGGGAACATTAAAAAGGACATGGTCATGCCGGAGAGGATGCCAAAAATGCTGAGCGCTTCATCGCGCGTCAGGCCGTAGCGGCGCAGGGTAAGCGGGACCAGAAAAGCCTCGAAGCTGTGCAGGACGTTGATGAAGAGGCGGTTGGTCGTCAGGGGCAGGCTGATGGAAAGGAGCTTCCTTAACGGCCGTTCCTGAAAAGTATCGTCATTTCTTGATCCCGGCCTATGATTTGAAATATTGTTTCTGGCATTTCTTTTATGTTGTAAAAGGCCGTTTCCAACCACACAATACAGACAAGAAGAAAGTTCCCCAAAAACCAGTGCGGCAATGGCGAGCTCACAGGTGACGGGGATGGAGACGGAAACAAGGTAAAGGAAAACAACGCGCATGCTTTGCTCGGCGAGCTGGGAGGTGGCAGGCAGGAAGGATTTTTTTAAACCGTAGCAATAGCCGTGGATGCAGGAGGTAACCCCGCAAAACGGGAAGGAGAGCGCAAGCAGGCGCAGGCTTTTGGTGCATTCCGGCTCTTTCAGGAAAGTATCCGCAAGGAAGGGCGCACCAAAAAAGACGAGGATGGAAGTCAGTATGGCACACAAAACGGAGAGGAGGATGCCGGCAGTCAGGATCTTTCTGGTCCCGTGCGTGTTTCCCATGGCTTCTTTTTCCGCGACCTGTTTTGAGATGGCGGTCTGGATGCCGGAGGCGAACAGGGTAAAACAGATGCCGTAAACAGGGAAGATAAGCTGGTAAATGCCAAGCAGCCGTGCGCCGAGCGCGTTGGAGAGGAAGATGCGGTAAAAAAAACCGATGATCCGGGTGATGAAACCCGTAGCCGTCAGAAATAAAGTCCCTAAAATAATTTTGTTTTTCATAAGCCCCCTGCAGGGGCATAAAATCCCCCCACAAAACCGTTCCTGTTTTGAGACAGTATATGTTTTTGCGGGGGGCATTATGTCATCTATTCCTCCGTGTCAAAGCAAAAATCCGTGAAGCTGGCGGTCCCGCCGGTTTCCTTTGTGGCGTAGGAGAACAGCCCGGCGCGGCAGCCGGTAAAATGGTCGAGTGTAAAATAGAGCTTATGTGGGCTGCCAAGTGCCGTAAAGCCCTGGGTGTTTTCTGTCTCTAAAGTCCGGTAGGAAAATTCGGCGGTATCTTTCATGTTGCAAAAGCATGCGGTAAGCCGCAGGGTAACGAACGGGGAAGCCACCGGAACCTTTGCGGTTTGTGTACTGTCATAGTTTTCTTTCCCGCCGTCCGGCAGTGATTTGGCAGCACGGTTTTTCTCATGCACTACAATATAGTAATTTCCATTCTCTTTTGTCAGCGCAATAAAGGCATAGCAGCCCTGCAATGCGGCAAGCCCTGCAAAATCCCCATCTTTTAAGTCGCTGCCGTTGAGGGTGACCGACACAAAGCTTACGTTTCCGGCAAGCCTCTGTGTCAGGGTATTGACGGCCTGTGTTAAGTTGCTGCAAAGCTTTCCCGTGGTGATCTGGTAGCAATGCATCCTGCGATAGGTTTCCGGTGCGGGCGGGGAAGATGGATTCTCCTCCGCCATGGCTGCCGCCGGTGTGGAAAGGAGGCCGCTTGGGATCTGCGTCATGCCGATATCCCAGAGGTCATCTTCCGGGATATGGTTCCATTGCCAGAAAGCCTTCAGGTGGATCTTCCCGTCCGCCGTGCGGACATAGTTGAAATCATCCCCCCCAAAAAGGGGTGCGTAGCGGTAACCCGGCCTTGTGCTGGTTGCCTTGATTTTTTTAGGGATTTTTCCGGCCCGCCTTGTGGGATGCCCGAACACCGGGAAATGGTTGACAAAGGTTACGGGGGAGAGCACGGGGATACGGCCAAGTGCGCCGTAATCCTGGAAAAGCATCGCGTACCAGTGTCCGTCCGGCGTATCGACGATGCCGCCCTGCGCGACCCCGGAATTAAAATAATCAATGTCATCGTCAACGACATCCCTGCCGATAAAAGTGCCGTCAAGGGAACTGGCGAAAAAGCAGGCTTCGGTCCGGCGGCAGGTTCCATGGTTTGGCCAGTGGATCAGAAAAAGGTAATAATTTCCATCAATCTTGTAGAGATGGGAACCCTCATAGCCGAGATAGACCTTACTGCGGTTGTCGGAGACGAGCAGACGGGATAAGCCACCTTCTTTTGGACCGGAGAGGTCTTCCTTTAATTCGGTCAGGTAAATGTCCGTATTGCCGTAGACGATGTAAACGCGGTCATCGTCGTCAAAAAGAAGGGAGCAGTCATGGTAAAAGCCCTTGATGTATTGTTTTGTCCAGGGACCCTCAATTTTTTCTGCGTGGTAGAGATAGGTTTTGTGCGTGTCGTTCGCGACAAAGCAAACATAGAACCTTCCCTTGTGGTAGCGCAGGGATGCCGCCCACATGCCCTGGCCATATATGTTCCCCCCGTCCGCAAGGCGGGAGGAAGGCGTGTCCTCATGCGCGTCAAAGACGTAGGAGGCAATTTCCCAGTGGATCAGGTCGTAGGAGCGCAAAATCACGCCGCCGGGCATGAAATGCATCGTGGTGCTGACCATATAATACGTATCCTCGACGCGGATCACGTCAGGGTCAGGGTAATCAAGCTTTAAAATCGGATTGTAAGCCATAGGATTCTGCCTTTCTGCTATCAACTATTGAAAATACCAGTAGTCAAGCTCATAGTCCTCACCGTAAAATACAAAGTAGACCTTGTGGGTGCCGGAGACGGCGGCGGTAAGCCCACAGCTTTTTTCGCAAAATTCTTCCGTGCCGTCCGGTGTGATTTCTAAGTAGGCAATGGCATCGCCATCCGGAAAGTCAAGACAGACCTTGATGATACCGTATGCACCTTCGCCCGCCCGCACGCTTGCCGTGAAGGTTTTTGCGTCCTTTGCAGAAAAGTCCACGCCGGATACCGTCAAATAGCTTCCGGTCTTCATACCGGAAACGACCATGTTGCCGGAGCCAAAATAAGTGCTCTGGGAACCGTACTGCGTTGTTTCGATGCCCCCCATGCTCTGCATGGTTTCCGCCTCAACTTTCTCGTAAGGATTGAGGAAACCAGTGCCAATCACGCCCGGTTTTGTCATGGTAATCGGGGCAATCGCACCGTCCTCCCCGATGGAGACGGTATCGATCTGGGTGCAGCGGTAGCCCTTGTCAATCCCCATCTCGCGCTCCAATACCTGCGTGTGGTAGGTCATGTACCACTGGCCGTTAAATTCGAACATGCAGTGGTGGTTGTTGCCGTAGCAGCCAAAAAATTCGCCGGGGTTTTTCATGATCGAGCCCTGGAACGTGAACGGCCCCAACGGGGAATCACTGGTCATGTACGCGATGTGCGCGCTCCGGATGCCATACTCGGCGGCACCTGCTTCATCGACATTCCAGTTTGTGCAATAAGTATAATAATATGTATCCCCGATTTTGTTAATGCCGGAATCCTCAAAAAGATACGGCGGGTCAATGTTGACCGGCGTGCCGACGATGCTTATCATGTCATCCCCAAGCTGTACGGCGCGCGCGGTGTTCGGGTGGGCGAATTCCTCGCCCGGGATGCCGCCGCCGAAATAAAGGTAGGCGCTGCCATCCTCCTCAACAAGCACGGCAGGGTCGAACAGCCATGTGACATTGCCGCAGTTTTCGGTTTCGCGGGAGATTAAGGCATGCCCCAGCGGGTCGGTGAACGGTCCTGTCGGTGAGTCGGCCGTCAGGACACCGATGCCGCCGCCGCTGTTTGCAAAGTAGAGGAAAAATTTCATCTTGCCGTCAATTTCCTTGCATGCGGCGGCAGGTGCCCATGAATTGTTTGCCCATGTGGCAGCGCCCTCCCGCCCGGCAGCGTAGATCGTGCCGTGGTCCGTCCAGTTGACAAGGTCGGAGGAGGAAATTACGCAGATGGAGCGGATTTTCCCGTAAGAATTGGATTTTAAATCGCCGTTTGACTCATATTCAAAAACATCCCCGGTCATATAAAGGTAGACCCTGCCGTCGTAGACGAGGGCATAGGGGTCCGCCCCAAAGCGCTGGGTCATGACGGGGTTGTTGTAAAGTGCTTTTTTGTAGCCTTTCGCGAGGGTGATGCCGTCAAATTTGGCGGCGAGGCTGTCGGTGCCCTGGTTCATATCATCGTCTCCTTTTTCTGGTTCGGTTGTCGGTGTCGGTGTGTCCGTTGCCTTTGGTGTCGGTGCCTTGGTGCTTTCCGGGGAAGGGGTGGTCGGGGTGGGCGTTGGGTCTAATGCCGTCTTGCCGCCACAGCCGCAGCCAAGGACAAGCAGCGCCGCCACAAGGGCAGAACCTGCCCGCTTTTTGAATGTGTTGTAATACATGGAAACCTCCAATTCCTAAAAAAATTGTAGACATTTTGGTGTCGTCAGGAATGTTTTTATTTTTGTGGACATTATAACAGCTTGCAAGAAGGGGAACAATGCGGTATAATTCAATTTAATTGATTTATCCTGCTATCCGTGGGGGTTGCACCGCATATATTGGTAGGGGGAACCTTTGTTGGATTTGAAAAATAGAAGGGAAGGATGGCGTTTTATGGTGGAGAAAGTGATTTATCTGGATAATGCGGCAACAACAAAAGTAAGTGAGGGTGTGCTTGGGGCGATGCTGCCGTATTTTTGTGAGATGTACGGGAATCCTTCCAGTATCTACGAGTTTTCCATGCGCAGCAAAAAGGCGGTAGCGCAGGCGAGGGAGGAGATTGCATCGTCCCTTGGCTGTGAGCCGACGGAAATCTATTTTACATCCGGCGGGTCGGAGGCGGATAATTGGGCGCTGTGCGGGATCGCGAAAGCACTGTCGGGCAAGGGGCGGCATATCATCACAACGAAGATTGAGCACCATGCCGTGCTGCACGCCTGTGAGTGGCTGGAGAAGGAAGGGTTCCGCATTAGCTATATCGGGGTGGATGAAAACGGGATCGTGAAGATGGAAGAGCTTGCACGGGCAATCTGCGCCGAAACCATACTGATCTCGGTGATGGCGGCAAACAATGAAATCGGGTCCATACAGCCGGTTGCACAGATCGCAAAGCTTGCAAAGGAACACGGGATTTATTTCCATACGGACGCGGTGCAGGCGTTCGGCCATATCCCGTTGGATGTGAAGGCAATGGGCATTGACCTATTATCGGCAAGCGGGCATAAGTTAAACGGGCCAAAGGGGATCGGGTTTTTGTATGTGCGCCAGGGAATCCCGCTGCCTGCCATGATCCGGGGCGGCGGGCAGGAGCGTGGGCTTCGCGCTGGCACGGAGAATGTGCCGGGGATCGTTGGTTTCGGGCAGGCGGCGCGCGAGGCGCGGGGGGCGATGGAGGAGCGCGCGGCCAAAGAGTGTGCCCTGCGGGATTATTTTATGGATGAAGTCCTGCGGCGTATCCCGTATGCGAGGGTAAATGGCAGCAGGAGGCACAGGCTTCCCA